>DCTR01000038.1:44297-61019 GCA_002329385.1 Candidatus Shapirobacteria bacterium UBA1435 | reverse complement strand
GTTTCAAACTGAAACGAATAATCCTTTTCTAATTTTTGAGAGTTATCGGAAAGAGATACCCCGGCCTTAACGGTAACGGTATATAGAGTTGAAGGGGAAAGACCACCGTGGACAAAGACCAAAGAGTTTTGGTGTTTTTCGAAACGGCCGTCAACTTTTGGGGTGATTTCAAAATATTTTGACAGGTCATTGCCGACTTCGGGAGTGTTGAAATAAACTTCAACGGAGGCGTTGGTGGGAATATGGGTGGACTCGTTTCCAGGGTAAGAGCCAACAATAGACAAGGGTGATTTTACCTGGAAAGCCCAACTGTGATCCCTGGCCTCGACACCGCCCACAAGCGAAGAGAGAGTGAGTCGGTAGATTTTGGCTTCTTCAAGCGGGGTGGCAGGAATAATTTCGTATTCTTTGTCGGTTTTTTGGTTGACTTTAAAATCAAGAGCAGGAACAATTTTGAGACTTTGAGTCAGTTTTTGACTATCGAGAGGTTCAAGACTAGAAAGAAGAAAGGCGGTGTCGGCTTCAACACCGGCAGCGCTTTTTTTGCTAGCGGTGATGGTGATGTTGTCGGGGTCGGCCATCGACAAACGAGAGGGTTTCTGGACGGAGGGGAGGCGAAGATTGAGAGAATTTTTTAAAGCAAATAGGCCCAAACTCGCAAGAGATAAGACTAAAGTCAACAACAAATATTTTTTGGAGTTGCTCATAATTTAACTATACAGCAAACCAAAAGGATGATCGAGATGAAGAGGAACGGACAGACCAAAAGACTGGGCAGCTAATAGCAATTTTGAGGTAGAGTGTCGATCAGTTGCTGGCGGGTTAAGGTAAACGGCAGGTACTTACCTTGACGTTCGACAACTAGGCTGACCGTAGTGCCGACTTCCCCTCGAATCTGATTGACGGCTTTTTCAATATCATTAGTGGCAAGGATGCCATCGATTTTGACGATAAAGTCATCCGGCTTAATACCGGCAGATTCGGCTGGAGAACCGGGAATAACCTGACGAACAACAAGACGATTTTCCTGAAAATTACCCAGACGAATGCCAACGCCAGAAAAGGCAAAAAGAGTAGGGATCGGTGAAGGCGAAGGGGTTAGAGAAACGGGAGTGTCGGCCTGCTGGGTGACGGGCGCGGGAATGACTAACGGCTGGCGGACGGATAAAATAGCCAACAGAATGATAAAAAATAAGGAAAGAAAGAGAGGCACGGCATAAGAGGGCAAGGGGCGCCAGTCCGGTTTTTGAGGAGTATTGGGAATTGGGGAAGAAGAGTTTTTGCGGGGCATAATTAATAATACTTTAATTTTTTTCGATTAGTCTAGAGGGGAAACAATTTCAGCCGGCGTTTGGGCGGAGTAAAGGCAATAGTGGACATGAAAGTCTGCAATCAGGCGCATAATCAATTTTGACACAGCGTTGAAAAAGAAGGCGTCTTGAATAAGGGATCAATAATTAGGTAAAGTTAGAAAGATGAAAAAATTACCCCAACCCCTGCCTTGGTATACACTACTTGGTCCGGCTTTCGTTTGGGCGGCCACCGCCCAGGGAAGCGGCGAATTGATTTGGTGGCCGTATTTAGTGGCAAGATACGGTGAAGCGTTTTTGTGTCTGTTGTTGCCGGCGGCGCTGGTGCAATTTTTCGTCAACAGAGAAGTATCAAAATACACCGCTATTACCGGAAAAGGAATCTGGAGCGGATTTGTCGGTCTGGGAAAATGGTATGCCATTCCCCTATTCGTGCTGTGTTTTATTAACTTTTTATGGCTGGGAGGATATGCGTCATCAGGAGGTGCATCTTTGCACGAAATTTTTAAGTGGCCGTTTAGCGACCAGAGGACTGATTCGTTGTTTTGGTCGTATGTGCTGATAGCGGTGTTTACAATGGGGTTGGTTCTTTCAAAAGTAATCTATCTATTCATCGAGAGGATAATGAAGGTAGTAACGGTAATTACCTTGGGCGGACTGGTGGTGTCAGCAATCATAGTGGTCAGTCCGGAAGCGCTGAAAAGTTTTTTGGGGGGATTATTCAATCCTTCCCTGTTGGGGAAAGGGGTGGACTGGACAAATTTCGACTATTCACAACTGATAACCGGACTGGTATTTGCCGGAATGGGTGGGTTTTTGAACTTAATGTATTCCTACTGGATGAAGGATAAGGGGGTGGGGATGGCTAGTTTTAGCCAAAAACTTAGCGGGGTGACAGTGAAGGAGGAGATGGCAGTAGAAGAGGATCTGATGTTTGACGATAGCGAGGAAAACAGGCTAAATTTTAAGAAATGGACAAAGTATCTGAATATTGATGCCGGACTGGCGGTAGCCTTAAACGCGGTAACAATCATGCTGACCTCACTCTTGGCTTATGTGTTGTTGTGGCCGGAAAAAAAATACCCGGAGGGGTGGTCGATTACGGTGGCACAATCGACTTTTTTCGAAGCCAGTTTCGGGGTCGTTGGCCGGATTATGTTTTTGGTAGTGGCGGCGGCATTTTTGGTCGACACCTGGGTGTCGCTTGTTGATGGGGTGTCGAGACAGTATGCAGATTTTATGTGGAATATAAGTCACAAGGCAAAAAAATGGCCGGTAAAAAAATGGTATTATTTTTGGTTAATCTTTCAAGTGTTGATCACCCTGTTAACCATTTTGATTGCCAGCCCGGGGGTGTTGCTGAAGTTAACCGGCGTAGTGTCGGTGATGGCGTTCGTGTTTTATCTGCCAGCAATCTGGTACTTAAACTACATAAAGTTACCGTCAGAATACCCTGCTTTCGTTAAGTCCGGCTGGATAAACCAATTAGCGTTAGTGGCAACTTGGCTGATTTATACCGGACTGGCCGGATGGTATTTGTGGAGGATTATTTAAAAACCAGCTCGATGACGGCATAGTAGAGAAAGAGAACAAGGAGCACCCCACCCTCCCAGGCATCCAGACGTCTTTTGGTGGAGACAAAGTAGACGAAGACAAGACTGGCAAAGAAGTACTCAACGGCGGGCAGGAAGACAAGTGAGGGAGGATTAAAGACAATGGGGTGGATGACGGCAGAAAGGCCAAGAATGAAATTGGCGTTAAATAGGCATGAGCCGATAATATTAGCCGTGGCCATTGAGGGATGGTTGAGCTTGAGCGCCCGGAGGTTAAAAATCAATTCTGGCAAAGTGGTGCCGATGGATACTACAAAAATGCCAACCAGGGCTACTGGCAGATCGAGCCGGGCGGAAAGAAGTTGGGCCAGACGGACAATAATCTGGGCCAGGATAACCAGACAAAACATCCAGAAAAGCAGTCCGGGAAGGGAGCGAAATGACCTGACCGAAGGTGGTTTATTTTCCTGATTTGTTTGGGATGAAGAGTGGATGGCGGTTTTTAGGAAAATAAAGTAGAAAGCAATAAGGCATAGCCCCTCGAGGCGAGAGATGGACCCGTCAAAAGAAAAAAGGAAGGGAAAAAAAGTGAAGACGAGAGGATAAAATAATTTTGGTGAATGATTCTGATGATAAAAATAAATTGAGTGGGCAACGATGGCGGTTGTGCCCATAACTAAGGAAAGGTTGGCCATGTTGGCTCCGATAGCATTACCAAAGGCCAAAGAAGGAATACCTTTGACTGAAGAAGAGATGGCGACGGTTAGTTCCGGCAGGCTGGTGGCCAAGGAGACAACCATAGTGGTGAGGGCAAAGTGACTTAGACCTATCGAACGGGAAAGGCGGTCAAGTGAGACAATGATTTTTTTAGTCACCACTCCCAGGACAAAGCAGCTAATGATAATAGCGACCAACAAAGATAAGAGGGACCACATTATTTCTATTCTACAAATCTTTTAGGCAAAAACCAAAATACTCAGGAGTGTATCCACATGGCGTCACCGAAACTGAAAAAACGGTATTCATCGGCCACCGCTTTCGAATAGGCCAGCCCAACAGAGGAAGACGGAAATCCCTTAAATCGATAAGGGGTGTTGGGATAGCTGACAAAAGCCGAGACAAGCATCAACAGACTCGACTGGGGTAAGTGGAAATTGGTGATCAGACTATCGACAAAGACAAATTGATAAGGGGGGCGGATAAATAGGTCGGTATCTCCACAAGACTTGGGCGGATCGTTGCCAGAGGCAAAGGCGGTTTCCAAAGTCCTGGCAACAGTCGTGCCGACAGCGATAATCCGTTTACCAAGACGTTTGGCCTGGAGAAGCCGGCTGGCCGTTGATCGGTCCAGAAAGTAGGCTTCAGAGTGGAGTTTGCCGGAGAGCAGATTGGCCGGACGAAGCTTTTGGAAGGTCCCCAAGCCAACGTGAAGGGTGATAAATTCGAGTTGAACACCGGCAGCGGCAAGTTTCTTTAGCAGGCGCCGAGTAAAATGCAGTCCGGCAGTGGGGGCGGCACAGGAGCCGAGAGTTTTGGCATAAACGGTTTGGTATTGACGACGAAGGAGGCTCTCTGTGGCTTGGGTGTGAATATAGGGAGGAACGGGAGTCGATCCTAGCCGATAAATTTTTTGCATTAACTTGGTGTCGGCAAGATTAAAATCGACAACCAACCGGTCGGGGGCGGATTCGATAACCCGGCAACTCAAACCGTGATTATAAGTAATAACTGAATTTATTGATGGACGGGGCGAAGCAATGGCCAACCAAGCAGACCGACCAATGGGACTAATAAGCAGTATTTCGACAACGCCGCCGGTAGTTTTTTGGCCAATAAGTCGGGCAGGAAAGACCTTGCTCTGATTAAAGACTAAAACGTCATTATTGCCTAATAATTTAGTTAAATGGTCAAAACGGCGGTGGTCAATCGATCGCGAATGGCGATTGAGCTCCAACAGGCGGCTGTGATCCTTGGGAACGGATGGATGGTTGGCAATCAAGGAAGGGGGAAGTAGATAAGAAAAATCCCGAGGGTCGATCATGATGGTAGTATGGCATATCAAAGAAAAGGCTAAACAAGCCGGGTGAAATAGGGTTGACGGTTATGGTATCTTGGAGACAGGAACAATACCAATGAACATAGACGATATCGGGGCAATAAAAAAGCTGGATAAAAGTAACGTGCTAGGTTCAACCGAATCCTTAGGGCAACAGCTTATTGACGCCTGGGGAGCAGGCCAAAAAATTGAAATAGCAGACGAGTATTCAAAAACCGATAAAATTATCGTGGCGGGTATGGGAGGATCGGCGCTTGGGGCCGAAATCGTGTCAGCGGTTTTTGGCGACGAATTAAAACAGCCATTGGAGATAGTCCGCGATTATCATCTGCCCGGCTATGCCGACCAAAATACGCTTGTGGTCCTCTCAAGTTATTCGGGAACGACAGAGGAAACGGTAAGCTGTGGCAAGGAAGCAAAAGAGAAAGGATCAAAGATAATGGTGATAACTTCGGGCGGAATGTTAGAAAAAATCGCTTTAGACGAGGGGTATCCGCTTTATAAGATCGAACCGAAATATAACCCATGCGGTCAACCGAGAATGGCAATCGGATACAACATCGGCGGAATGCTGGCGCTAATGACCAAAATAGGATTGGTTGGGTTGGATGACAGATTGGTCAGGAAAATAGCTGACAGGGTTTCCGGAAAAAAAAGCGAGTGGGGGATAGAGGTAACAAGCGAACAAAACCAGGTAAAACGACTGGCCGAAAGACTGAAAGGCAAAATTCCGGTAGTGGTGGCGGGAGAACATTTAAAAGGCAACGCTAAATTGTTTTGCAACTCAATAAACGAAAATGCCAAAAACTTCTCGACATTTTTTTGGTTACCGGAAGCAAATCATCACCTGATGGAAGGGCTGATGTTTCCTGCGACGGGTAAGGAGTTGTTGAGGTTTATTTTCCTGACCTCGACCAATTACGGTGAGCCGATAAAAAAGAGGGTAAGGGCAACCATGGAAGTGATAGGTAAAAACGGTTACCAAATGGAAGAATTTAGAACGACGGGAGGAGACCACCGGTTAGAGGAGGTCTTCGAAACAATAATATGGGGAAATTACCTAAACTTCTACTTAGCGATGAGTAATGAGATAGACCCATCGCCCATTCCCTGGGTCGATTATTTCAAAAAAAGACTGAAAGAAGAAGTTAGCGAGAAGACAGAATAAAATCGTTTTCGGCCAGGCAGGATTTGACGGTGACAATATCCGGCCTTTTGGCATCAACATAGACCGAGTAACCGGTGGCTTTGGGATTTGCCAAGGGATCATGGGGCAGAGACTCAAGGTAGGGAGATAACAACGCAGATATATCTAGACAATTATCCTTAGCATTCGGACAATTTTTCTTGCCTTCCGATTGACAACTACCCAATTGAAATTCAGTGCCGACGGTAGAAACGGGAAAAGCACCGTTTTTAAGCCGGTATTGGTGGAGGGCAAAAACCAACCGATCAACATCCTGCTGGCGCAGGGAGTTGTTTGCCCGCTTGCGGGCTCTGGAGGGGAAAGAAAGAATTACCAGCAGCAACAATAGGCTGAAGACAACAGAGGCAAAGACGGGTGCTAGTACCGACATCGGGGATCGACGTTTTTTCATCTGACTTATTTTACCGAGACAGAACCAGCAAATTAAAGATGGAGGAAAAGTGTAAAATCAACCATGAAAAGCTACCAGGAATTTTATCAGGCATACGGCGAATACAACGTGCTGTTCAACCAACTGAACCTCGAGTCGCCTTCGGTGGCCTATTCGTGGAGAAAGACCAAAAAGATAATCGAAGACGAGGCGGCGCAAATTATAAATAAACTAGCCAGGGATAACAAAATCAAAATTGCCGATGTCGGTTGCGGTAATGGGGCGACGCTGATCAGGTTGGCTTCCAGGCTTAAAGACAGAACTAATATTGAACTGATTGGTTTTGACATTTCAAAACCGTTCGTCCGGTTTGCCAACAAAGCAGCCGAATACAAGAATTTGAGAGGTATCGCCTTTATTGAGGCCGACCTGGAAAACGACGATTTCGGGCAAGACAAATTTGACATGATAATCTGCCTGGAAGTGATCGAACATCTAAAAGACCCGATAAATTTTTTAAAGAAGGCCTACGGGGCACTAAAAGACGGGGGCTGGCTGCTGTTATCAACGCCAAATTCAAACAGCTGGATTAAGTATCCGCTCTGGTGGCTGAAGGGTATGGTCAGAAAAGAAAACGACAAACCGACGGCACTATTAACCGAAAAAGAAAGGACACATAAGGCGGCGGAAGAAGAACAGCATATTTCGGTTTTTTCGCATCAATCTCTAAAAAAGAGCCTAACAGAGCTAGGTTTTGAGATAACAAAAACACCAAGAGGCAGCCTGGTTTTTGGCGGCGAGTTTTTCGACGGCAAACCGATGTTGATGGCGATAACGATTGTTGCCGACAGAATCTTAGACTTTTTTGGTTGGGGTGAGGTAGGATGGAATAATATCTTTGTCTGCCAAAAGACGAGACGAGATGACCACAGATAACACAAAAAAACTTGTTAAGAGAATTGGGGTAGTGGTATTTAGATGCATTCGGAAGTGGGGCGGGGCGGGAATTATGGCGGCAGGAATTTTGTTATTGTTTTGGCCGTATTTTAGAGATAAGAAAGTGCCTATCCCAATTGATATCCCGGTAGGGATGTATTATCCGTGGCTAAACTACAGCTATGGCTATCCGGTTAGACCGCCAGTTAAAAATCCACTGCTGACCGATACCGTGTCGCAGTTTTGGATATGGCGTAACTGGGCAATGGAAGGCATAAAAAGAGGAGAGGTGAGGATATGGAACCCCTATTCTTTGGCCGGTACCCCGATGTCGCCGTGGTTTCACACGGTTTTACTGTCTCCGGTAAATCTTGCATATTTTTTGGCCAACGAAATAGACGCCATGGCCTGGATAGTCATTTTGCAGGTTGCCGTTGGCATGGCTGGGGGATATTTTTTGGCCAGAGCAAAAACCAGTGAGGGAATATCGGCGATAGCCATGGCAACGGCATGGACGACCTCGACGTATTTTGTCGGCTGGCTAACCTGGGGAACGATTTGCTGGACACTGGCCATATTACCTTGGATATTGTTTTTTTTAGACAAAACCATCAGAGAAAGAAAATCGGATTTTTGGCTGGTGGCCAGCCTGGCGGGCGCGGTTTTGGCCGGGCACCCGCAGACATTTTTTTATGCTTATTTGATAGTTTTGGTTTTTTTTGTTGCCAAGATATGGGAGATAGACAGGCAGGAGCGCGTTTGGACGATAGTACGGTTTGGCCTTGCCAATGTGGCAGTGGCGGGGCTGACGGCGGCAGCCTGGCTACCCAGCATAAAAATATTGGCCGAATCGATAAGGGGGCAAGAGACGATATTGGAGAAGGTGAATTATGGTTTTATTCCTTGGGCAAAGGTATTGATACTAGCCTTATCGCCCAACTTTTTTGGCAATCCGGCAACATACAACTACTGGGGCGGAGATTATAATTTCCAGGAAAAACTGGTGGGGTTTGGGATAGTGCCAATGATAGCGGCCTTATATTGGTTAATGGGTATTAGAAAGAGGCCAATAAACGGATTAAATTGTTTTTTATTGACGACATTTTTGACAGGAATACTGTTGTCAACCGAATATCCGGTGGGGTGGCTGGTGTATAGGCTAAAAATCCCCTTAATCTCATCGGGGCCAGCGGGTAGGGCGATGGTAATGACAATCTTTTCCGGGTGTTTGATGCTTGCCATGATGATTAAAGAACTGGCTAACGGTAGGGTAAATAAAAAGCACATAAACCGGTCGGCCGAGTTGGTGGTGATTATGTTAGCGGCGGCGCTTTTGTGTCTGAAGATAGGTAAATTTATTGGCGGACGAGAGGCAGACGACACCCAGATATATTTGACCGACTTTTATCGGCAATTAAATACCGGATGGAGAAACACACTACTCTCGTTGGCAGTGGCCACGGGGGCGGCGATGGCCGTCAGGGCGGCAACTGCAAAACGGTTGGTGATTAGAAGGCTGGCGATAGTGGCAGTTTTGGGTTTGTTGTTTGGAGAAAATTATTTATTTTTTCGGAAATACACACCATTTGTTGAAAGAAAGCTTTATTTCCCAAGGACACCGACAATTGATTTTTTGACGGAAAAGCTCGGCCAGGAAGGAGGATGGTTTAGGGTAGAAAGAGAATCGGCGGAAATACTTCCAGCCAATATGTGGCAGCAATTTAGGCTACCCTCGCCATCAGGGTACGACCCGGTATATCTGAAAAGTTATTCGGAATATCTAATAAGTGCAAAGATGGCGGACAATCACAGCAGGTATGTGGCTTGCGGAAACCAGAACCTTGGCCGAATTGATGAACTTGGCGTCAAATATTTAATGGTAGTGAAACGCAAAGAAGGAGAGGACAGTCCAGACGCCAACGGTGAATTGGCGTGGTGGGTTGATCGAAAAAAGTGGCAAAAGGTTTTTGAAGAAGGAGCGGTGGCGGTTCTGGAAAATAGAGGATACAAAAAACCTTATATTATCGATGATATTAAAGGAGAAATCTATCTAATCGAAAAGAGCGACGACCGATGGTTGTTTGAAACAAATAGCGGAAAGAAGTCGCAAGTGGTGGTTTTTGAGAATTTAACCAGCGACTGGGAGGCGCTGATAGACGGGGAAAAGGCAAGTATCCAGAAATATGCCGGAACTTTTAAAGCAGTCGATCTGACGCCAGGCAAGCATTCGGTTGAATTTGTTTATCGACCGAAATTGTGGATTGTCGGTAGATCAGTTTCACTTGCCTTTTTGGCGGTGTTATCAACATTCAGTCTTCTTTCTTTTGGGAGAAGACATTTTCGCTTGAACCGACGATAACCTCAACTCCCTTAACCTGACCAACCAAAACAACCCGACCGGCTTTGCCGGGAGCAGGAGCCTCGACAGCACGATACCATTCGTTTTGACTGACCGAACCGGCCGGCAGTTGGTTTTCGCGAAAACGAAAACTGTTTCCCGCCACGCCTTTCAATTGTTCAAATGATGGAGACATGGGAAATATTATATCATAATATGAATATTATATGTGTAGTAATCGACCAAAGACAGAAGGCTATTACCCGCGGGAAACCGGAAGATCGAGGAGGTATAATCAGTAATGACAATCGACAGAAAAGCCTACAACCGGATAATGTGGTTAATGGTAGTAATTATGATAATATCGGTGATTTCAATCGCATTAAAATCGAGAAATGGAAAGGTTGCCGGTGAGTCAGACAATAGATGTAATTATGAAGGCAGGATAATCAAAGAAGGCGAGACAATCAAGTCGGCGGACGGGTGCAATAGTTGCGGGTGCGAGGGAGGGGAGATGGTCTGCACCCTGCGCGCCTGCGAATAAACGAGCTAGTTTTGTGAAGCTGGCGGCGGATTAAAATCCAGCTGAATAGATTGGGCAGTGAGAGATCCATCCTGATTTGGTGTACCAAAAACCGCTACTTTGTCGGAAATTTTTATGTCGGTGACTGATTGCGGGGTAAAGCGGCTAACGTTGGTGCCGGAAGAGAGCAGAACTATCTTGCTGCTACCATCGTTAATTTTAACGGTTATTGACTTATCGTCGAGGGAAATAACTTCACCGAAAACACCGCCACCCGATTGGCGAAAGCGGGTGTTTGCTGGCTGCCCGGGCCGATTGGTTGGCTGACCGCCACGAAGTTGTGAGATCTGCCTTCGGGATCTGGCTTGCTGATAGTTCATGCCCCCATAAAAAGAGACGGCGGCAATAGCCAATAGAAGGGAAATATAAGTGATAGACGTTTTTTTCATTTTGTTGTTAATTATTAACTTTATTGTTTTTATTCATAACGAAGGGCCTCAATCGGCTGGAGATTTGCCGCTCTTTTGGCCGGATACCATCCAAAAACAATGCCAATTACCCCAGAGACCCCAATAGAGAGAACAACCGAGGTAAGGGAAATCGCCGAGGGGATGGAAAGCAGACGGGAAAGAAGTAAAGACAGACAAATGCCGAGCCCCATGCCAAGAAGGCCGCCAGCCAGAGTGAGAATAATGGCTTCGACCAAAAACTGGGTAATGATCGTTCTTTTTTTGGCGCCCAGGGCCTTACGTAGACCAATTTCCCTAGTTCTCTCGGTAACGGTGACCAACATGATATTCATAATCCCAATACCACCAACAATCAAAGAGATGGCGGCGATTCCGGAGAGAAGGGTGGTGAAGGTGCCGGTTACCTGAGAGGCGGTGTTGAGGATGTCGTTTTGGGACATAATCATAAAATCAGCCTGGGCGGGGTCGACCAATTTGTGCCTTTTAAGTAGAAAAAAACCGACCTGATCCTGGGCCTGAACCATAACCTGGGCAGACTTTGCCTCAATGGCGATAGAACTAAGATGATCGGCACCAGATAGTTGCTTTTGGAGGGTGGAGAGGGGGATATAAATAGTGTTGTCTTGATTGTTAAAGCCATTCCCACCTTTACTTTGGGTAACACCAATTATCCGAAAACCGAGTTTGTTGATCCTGACCGTTTCGCCTATCGGATTGAAACCTTCGCCGAACAAGTCGGTGGCCACCTGCGGACCTAGAACAGCCACCCGTTGCACAGCGTCGACATCGGACATAGAAATGAAAACGCCACTTTGCATGGCCACCTTGCGGATGGAAGCGTATTGAGGGTAAACGCCGATAGCCGACACATTGGAGTTGCTTGATTTGGTGACCACCTGAAAACGGGAAGACAGTTCGGGAGAGACGTCGGAAACGGTGGTGATTTCCGGATTGTTTATAATTGCCAGGGCGTCGGCTAAGGTTAGGGTAGTCATGCTACCGCTAGTGCGAACATTGCCACTGCGTTGGAGGGCGGGCATGACGGTCAAGAGATTGGCGCCAAGAGACTGAACCTGATTTTCAACCGCCTTCTGGCTACCAGCACCAAGTGAAATCAGGGTAATTACCGAACCAATGCCAATAATTATGCCCAATATAGCTAAACCGGTTCTTAATTTATTTAAACCGAGAGTGCCAATACTTTCGAGAATTATTTCAATAATTTTCATATTGAGGTCCGATCTGATTCTATTTTTCCATCTCTGATAGTAATAATTCTTGAAGAAAAGGCAGCAATGTCTGGCTCGTGAGTGATCATGACAATGGTGTGGCCGTCACGATGAAGACGGGTAAAAATTTTCATGATTTCTTCGGCCTGATTAGTAGCAATGTTACCGGTCGGTTCGTCGGCAAGAATTATTTTTGGATCCATGGCCAGGGCGCGGGCGATGGCAACCCGTTGTTGCTGACCGCCGGAGAGTTGATTACTTAAATGGTTGGCACGGTCTGATAGGCCGACCTGATCAAGCAAAATCTGGGCCTTATGATTTCTGGTTTGCGGATCAACTCCAGCATAAAGCATGGGGAGAAGAACATTTTTCAGGGCGGAAGTGCGAGGCAGAAGGTTGTAGGACTGAAAAACGAAACCGATTTTTTTATTCCTAATTTCGGAGAGATGGTCGTCATCGAGTCGGGACATTTCTTCGCCGTCCAGAAAATACTGGCCAGAGGTAGGGGTGTCCAAACCACCAAGAATATGCATAAGAGTTGATTTGCCACTGCCCGATGGGCCCATGATGGAAGTAAATTCCCCCTTTTTTATAGTAAAAGAAACACCATCAAGGGCAACGGTTTCAACCCCATCATTGCAGTATATTTTTTTTAGATCGACAACTTTGATCATAGAACTATGGCAAACGCATCATCCGATTGGCACCGCCCTGTTGGCTAAAGGAGCCAAAAACAGAGGTTCCGGAGCCCGAGCTTGACGACGAAGTCGGATTGATGATGTTGGTGACGACCTCCTGCCCCAGCGTAGCTCCGGAGACAATCTCAACCTCCGAATCAGAACGAAGGCCAACCTCTACCGGCAGATAATCCAGCTGGCCGTTTTTTATCACCCGAAGGACCGTTTGGCCGCTTTGGGATTGAACAGCAGAAGATTCGACCTTGAGAATGTCGGTTTTTGAGTTGGTAATAATATTTACCGAAACCGACATATTGGGCAAGATATCATCACTACCAGTATCGAAAAGGATGGTAGCGGGGTAGCTCACCACTCCGGAGGCAACGGTGCCAGTGGTGTCAACAGCAATCACGCTGCCAGAAAAGGTTTTGTCGGGATAGGCGTCGAGAACAATCACCGCCTTATGGCCAACTTTGACCCGAGACACATCGGTCTCGGTCAGGCTAACGGAAATGGAGGGGTTGGCGGCAGTTTTGACAATGGCAATCTTATTCTCGCTATTACTACTGTTGGCGGAATCACTGGTCGGATTGAGTATCATGCCGGGTGTCAGGGAAACAGCGGAAACGGTGCCGGAAATTGGCGAATAGACGGTAGCGCTGGCCAGCTGAAAGGCAAGCCGGGAGGCCTCGAGAGAAGACTGGACTTGTTTGATAACGTTTTGCTGGTTGTCGTAGCTAGCTTGGGCCGAGAGGTAGTCGTTGTATTTTTGCTTATAGGTTGGGTCATCGGGAGACTTGCCCGACCATTGGTTATCAAAAATATTTTTTGCGTTGACCAGGGTGCTTTCGAGATCAAGAATTTTGTTTTGGGCTGATTTAAGATTGTTTTGGGCTGATTGGTATGAGGAATAGGCTGACTGGTATTTCTGACGGCCATTTAAATCAAGATCAATCGACAGGATCGGCGTGCCGACAGTAACTTTCTGTCCTTCTTTGACATAAACTTTTTTGACAACCCCCGAGGCGGTAGTGGTGACGGTCCGACTATTACTGGTTGTTACCGACCCGGAAACAGAAATAGTGGCAGTGATCGTCCCCTGCTCTATTTTGGCCGTCTGATATTGCGGCGGCTGGCCTTGACTGGATTTTGATCGACGGTAAACAACAAAACCAACAACAATAATGGCAAATAAAATCAGAGCTTTGACCCACCGGGGCATGCTTAAAACTTTGTTTTTCATTTTGGGGATATTTAAAAGACTAAAGCTGAAAACTAGCTGTAAGTTGGCAGACTGACCGTAAACCGACTGCCTTTTTCGGGCTGACTACAAACCGAGATTGAACCATGGTGTCGAATGGCTATCCTTTGGGCAATTGCCAAACCAAGCCCGTATCCACCGACCTCATTTATGTTTTTGGTTCGGGCAGTATCAGCCCGATAGAAACGTTTAAAAATATGGGGAAGGTCTTGGGGGCTGATGCCGACCCCCTGATCAGAGATCGCCACCTGAATGTGGCGGTCTTGACGGGAAACGGAAATATCGACAAGCGAGGAGTTGGGGCTATATTTGACGGCATTGTCGATGATAATAGCAAACAAGTCGGTTAAGGCCAGTTGGTCGCCCAAGACCTTAAGACTGCTCATGGGCGAGTTGAATCGAGTGGAGATTTTAATTTTTTTGTGGCTGGCGGCAGCGGTCAACCTAGATACAGAACTACGAAGGATCAAACTGATAGATACCGGCTTAAGAACTAAGGGAGTGGATTTATCTTCAGTACGAGCGAGTTTAAGCAGTGAATCAGAAAGAGACTGCAACCGGGCAATGTCGAGTAAGCCGTCAGAAAAAATTTGCCGGGCAGAAGAGATAGGCAGCTTTTTATCGCGCAGACCAACTTCGAGCGAAGTCTTTAGGGAGGAGAGAGGCGTCCTGATTTCATGGGAGGCATCGCCGATAAACCGGTTCTGGTCTTCAACCATCTCCTGGATCGGGGCAAGGGTGCGGCCAGCCAAAAAGTATCCCAAAACTCCGGAAGCGACGACAATAAAGCCGTTGACCATGGCCAGATTGACCAATAGCCTTTTTCTGGTTTCGTTAATCAGCTGGGGGTCGACAGAGGGGGAAAGCGGGGGCAAATCGTCCGGCTCAAAATGGGGAAAATAGCCAACCTGAAAACGTCTCTCAATCCGGAAACGCTGAAGTCGGGCAAAGCGATCTATTTCGCGATCAGTCAGCTGGTAGATAATGGTGCTAAAAATAAGACTGACACAAGTGATGATTAGTAAATACCAGGCCGTCAATTTGAGACGGGCGTTTTGGAACATGATGTTTATTTGTTTATTATTTTGTAACCGAATCCTCTGACGGTATGGATTAAGGGAGGAGATTTTTTGAACGGCAGATCAATTTTGCTCCGCAGTTTGCGAATATAGACCTCAACAGTGTTGGGGAGGATGTTTGATTCGTAATCCCAAAGATGGTCGATAATCTGTTTTTTGGTTAAAATTTGGCCGGGGTGTCGTAGAAATAATTCCAAAAGGGCAAACTCTTTGCTAGTCAGCTTGATTGGTTTACCCGAACGGGTAACCCGAAAAGAGGACGGATCCATCTTAAGATCGAGAGCAGAAATGGTGGGGTTTAGAGAAACTTGAGGCCGGCGAAGGAGTGCCCGGATTCTAGCCAGCAACTCTTCAAACGAGAACGGCTTGGTCAAATAATCGTCAGCGCCGCAATTGAGGCCATTAATCTTATCTTCCAACTGGCTTCTGGCGGTGAGGATAATGATCGGTACATGATTTTGGGCGGAACGGACACGTCGACAGACTTCAAGACCATCAACAAGCGGCAACATGAGATCCAAGACGACCAGGTCGTACTTTTCGGAACCGATAAGGTCGAGAGCAGAGGCGCCATCAAAAGCGGTTTCAACCACATAACGCTCGAGTTCCAGACCTTTTTTGACGGCAGCAGACAGACGATGGTCATCTTCCACTAAAAGAATTTTCACAACCAAGATTATAAACCCAAGCTGAAGAACAGCTGACAAAACAGAAGTCGGTATTTTTACCTAGGCGGGGATGACGCGAATAAAAGTCACCAGAAGAAGGAGAAAGGCAACTAAAAAGTAAATAAAGGCTCCAAAAAACATGCTCTCATTGGAGGCAATTTTGTTGGTTTTGACTCTTTTTCTCATATTATCAATGTTTTCTCTTACCATTGTGGAGCAAAAACAAATGGCTGTCAAGAAAGAGCGGCAAGGTGTACGTCCAAGGGAAGATGTCGGACTATGGAAATTCAGAATTTCGTGCAATAATCTTGCCATGAAAAATAACGGTAATAAAAACCTCTTAAAAAAAATGTTATTTTTAGGGACGATTGTGTTTTTGTCCTGGCCGAAAGCCGCCCAGGCGTATCTAGATCCGGGAAGCGGAAGCTATTTAATACAGGTGATCATCGCCACCGCCACCGGCGGCTTTTTCTTGTTTCGGGGTTACTGGAAAAAAATAACTGAATTGTTTAGAAAAAGAAAAAGCGATGCACCAAAGAAATGAAGAAGGATCGTTTCGCGACCCAAGCGGCAAAGTCTTTTATCGAAACGGCAATGTTTATCGACTGGTAAACAAAAGCTATAAAGAAAATTACGACTATTGGCTTAAAAGCGGGTTGGCTGATTTACTGGTAAAAAAGGCGATGATGGTGGGATTTGGGGAGACAATAACCCAAAAAGGGAGCTATCGAACCTTGGAAGTAGAAAAGGTGCCGGTGATTACCTACCCTTTTGAGTGGTGTTTTGGCCAACTAAAGCAAGCGGCACTGCTGACAATAAAAATTCAGAAATTGGCGCTAGAAAGGGGAATGTCTCTAAAAGACGCGTCGGCTTATAACATCCAGTTTATTGGTAACAGGCCGGTATTTATCGATCTGTTGTCGTTTGAGAAATATGCCGAAGGCAAACCGTGGGTGGCATATCGACAGTTTTGCCAGCACTTTTTGGCCCCGTTGGCATTAATGTCGCTGACAGATATTCGCTTGGCCAGCCTTATGAAATCGAA
>DCTR01000038.1:0-44280 GCA_002329385.1 Candidatus Shapirobacteria bacterium UBA1435 | reverse complement strand
CATATATTTTTGAACTCCAAGGCTTACGAGGTAACAAGAAACAGGGAAGAAAGACAGGCAAAATACCAGTTAAGCATCAATGGGCTTAAAAATATTTTAAATAGTCTGGAGATGACAATCGACGGATTGAACTTTAAAGAAATCAAAACAGTTTGGGGAAATTATTATCAGAACACCAATTACTCTTCAAAATCGATTGAGGACAAAAAGAAGATAGTGGGAGATTATGTCAGGAAAATCCAACCAAAGAGTGTGCTTGATCTTGGGGCAAATACCGGAGTATTCAGCCTGATAGCGGCTAAGGCCGGAGCCTACACTGTTTCGGCAGACTACGATCCGGTGGCAATAGAAAAAAGTTATGCGAGCATAGCCAATCAAAGACTGTTGCCGGTGGTGATGGATTTGATGAATCCAAATGTCGGCGCCGGATGGGCGGGAATAGAACGGAAATCATTCTTGGAAAGATACCAATCTGAAATGGTTTTGGCATTGGCGCTGGTTCACCATCTGGCGATAGCGAACAATTTACCGCTTGAGATGATTGCCAGGCATTTTGCCCAAATGGGAAAATATTTGGTCGTCGAATTTATCCCAAAAGATGACTCGCAGGTAAAAAGATTGCTCGCCCAAAGAGAAGATATTTTCCCAGATTACGATCAAAATAATTTTGAAAAAGTATTTGGGGGCGAATACAAGATAGTTGGACAGCAGGCAATAAAAGGCAGTAGTAGAACCGTTTATCTAATGGAGAGAAGATGAAAGTGATATATCACCCGTTACTGATGGCGATATATCCGGTCTTGTTTTTTTATACTGCCAACCGCGACGAACTGGGGATGGGGGTTATCTGGGAACCGATGGTCTTAACCGTTGGTCTGGGGCTGGGTGTCTGGCTGATAGCGCAGTTAATTTACCGAAACGGCCAAAAAAGCAGCCTGGCGACAACGTTTTTTTTACTTTGGTTTTTTTCATATGGGCATGTGGCTAATCTCTTGGGGAAGATATATATACCTCTTGGGCGACTAACAATCGGCCCGGACAAAATATTGTTTCCAATATTTTTGATAATTATTTTTTTGGCCTTTAGAAAAATTAAAAAATCGGAAGTAGCTTGGCCTATCAACCTTCGACTGAATATAATTACGGCCCTGTTGGTGGTCAGTCAGATTGTGCAGTTTGCCCCGAAAAGCGCCGCTGTCAGGATAACTGATAGCCAAATAGAAGCCAAACAGGTAGGGGCAACCCCAGATATTTATTTTATTATTCTTGACTCATACGCCGAAGAACAGGTACTAAAAGAAATGTTTGGTTACGACAACTCCGGGTTTGTTAAATCGCTTAGGGATAAGGGATTTGTGGTGGTGGATGGAGCAAAAAGCAATTATGCCCACACTTTTCTGTCACTATCGGCAACCATGAACATGCAGTATGTTAACCATCTGATTAAAGAGATGGGAATTGAGGGAAATGATGCGTCGGTAATGGAGGCAATGATTCGCGACAACCAGGTAGTAAGAGACTTAAAAAATAGCGGTTATAAAATTATCAACTTCGCTTCCGGATGGGGACCAACGGAACGCCTTGAGCTGGCAGACGTCAATTATGACGAGGGTAAATTGTTTCAGATTGCTGGCAAAAAGATAAGTATTAGCGAATTTAACCTGGTATTCTTGCAAACGACAATAGTAGCACCATTAGTCCGCGACACGCTAATGGACCAGGCAAGAAGCAAGGTGCTGTTTGCCTTAAATAAACTGGGTGAAATACCTTATGAAAAAGGCAAAAAATTCGTGATGGCCCATTTTAATGTCCCCCACCCCCCATACCTTTTCGACGAGGAGGGAAAACCGATACCTGACCAGGCGTTGGAGATGGTCGGGGACAGTTTTAACGACCAAAAAAACTACTTGAAACAACTTACCTATATAAGCAAAAGAATAGAGGATACAATTGACAAAATTATCGCCAGGTCGGAACAACCTCCAATCATTATCCTGCAATCCGATCACGGGCCGGCGACTTCGATGGGTAATCCGTATGCCTGGCCAAGACCAGCACCAACCGTGGGTATAAGTGAGAGGATGCATATTTTAAACGCCTACTATTTTCCGTCGATGCCAGATCCCCCAATAATAAAAACCCCCGTAAATATTTTTAGGGTAGTGTTTAATAGCTACTTTGGACAAAACTATGAATTGTTGGAGGATAAAAATTATTTCACCGACTACAAAAGGTTTTACGAGTTCTTTGATGTCACCAAGAAACTTAAATAAGGCGGTTTTAGGAAGAGAAAGGAGCTAGCGGTTAAAATAGGTAATGGCTTTTTGGGCGAGTCTCTTTGAAGGCCTCTCGACCAGATGGTAGGAAACTGTAGCCAAAAAAGCACTAAACAACAAAACCAACAATACCCTGATGGCAAAGTTAACTTCGGGATGATCAACAAAATCAACAAAACGATATTGCAACATCAGCTGGAGGACAATAAAATGGCAAAGAAATAAGCCGTAGCTTATCTTCCCCAAATAAACCGTGAGAAGGTTAACAAATAAGGGGTTGGGGAAGGCCGATAAACTATAGGCAAACAAGCCAAGGCCGACGGCAAAAAGATAATGATAGGGAAGAATGTTGGTCAGAATGAAGTTAGATACCAGCAATACAGAAAAAAACTGAAGAAAAAAGGCAAAATTAGCAGATGGCCAAGATGGTTTGGATTTAGTTAGGTGAAAGAGGCAAAAGCCAATCAAAAAAACTGAAAGATGGTTTGGGGGGGAATAATACAAGTAAGACCTCCAAACATCACCCGGATAAATATTTAGTTTGTAAGTTAAGAGAAATATTAGTTGGGACCAGAGGGCGGCTATCACACTTAACCAGGCGGTTTTGGAGAGACTGGAGAGGTGTCGAAAAAGAAAGGGAAAAATAAGATAAAAAACTATTTCGGCCGCAACCGCCCACTGGCCGGGAACAGGATAGTTAATCCAATCGGGATTTAACCAAAATAACAGTGATAGGTTGCCAATGAGGTTGGCAGGAGACGTTTGCCCGACGGCGGGATAATTGGCGGAAAAAATCAGTGGCGGAAACAACCAATATAATAATGTCACTAAATAGAACAATGGCGCGACACGAAAAAAGCGTCTGATAAAAAAATTACGGATCGGCCTGGTTTCCGACTCGGACCTTTTGGAAAAAGATAAAGCCAAGGAAAAAGCGCTGACGATAAAGAACAAAGATACCCCCATGGTGCCATTGCGGGCGATGGTGTCCAAAAAATGGTGGTAGTTATGGCGGCCAAAAAGACGACAATGAGAGACAATTATGCCGATGATGGCCAGTCCGCGAAGAGCGTCAAGATATGGATAATGGGCCGGGAGAGTGGTTTTGGACATGGCAAACGAATTATATTACGACCGAAGGAGCGAGGCAGAAGACAGAAGGGGGTAAAACCAAAAACTATGTGCCATAATCAAGAGATATCAATTGAGACCAGATGAAAACAAAGAAATTCACAATACTCCATTCCAACGATATGCATGGTGATTTTTTGGCGGAGGTTAACGGCCAAAAAGGGAAATTAGTCGGAGGACTGGCATTGCTTTCCGGTTATATCAATCAGGTCAGGAGGGAAGAGGAAAATGTGTTGTATGTAATCTCCGGAGATATGGTGCAAGGATCGCTAATCGACAGCGAGTATAAAGGCATATCGACAATGGAGATAATGAACTACCTGGCGCCAGACGTGGTCGCCCTGGGAAATCACGAATTTGACTACGGATTACCCCACCTTCTTTTTTTGGAAAAAATGGCAAACTTCCCCATTGTTAACGCCAACCTATACATTAAGAAATACAATAAAAGACTGATGAACCCATATAAGATAATCAACAAGGCGGGCTTTGACATTCTATTCACCGGGATAATTACAGAAAAAGTGATGGATAGCCTTAAGCAAGATAAGCTGGTGGGCAGTTTTGTGACACTTGAGGAAGCAAGCAATGAAGTGGGAAAGATATGCAATGCTTATAGAAATGACGATATAGATTTGACCATACTGTTGACCCATATCGGCTACGAATCAGATATCGAGCTGGCTGGTCTGCTGAACCCGGATTGGGGGGTGGATATGATTATCGGCGGGCACTCGCATACGGTTTTGGAAAAACCGACAAAGGTAAATAAGATACTAATAACCCAGGCGGGAGTCGGATCAGACCAAATCGGCAGATATGACATTGTGGTCGATGACGAGACTAACAGCATAGTCGATTATCGGTGGCAGTTGATCCCAATTGACGACAGACTGGCAAAAGCAGACGAAAATCTATCAAAATTCATTCAATCGTTTAAAGACGAGGTCGACAATAAATACAGTGCGATCATATGTAAATTAGCCAGCGAGGTGACACATCCAAGACGAGAAGTAGAAACATCACTGGGGAATTTGATTGCCGATACTTTGGCGGAATGCGCGGAGTGTGAAGTGATGCTGGTCGGCAGCGGCTCAATCAGATCACAAAGACTTGGGCCGGTGGTAACACTCAAGGACTTAATGGCCTGCTTCCCTTACGACGACACAATTACCAAACATTGGATTAGCGGCGGCCGATTGAAGAAAATATTTGAACATATTATGAGAGCGGATAACCGCGGCGGAGAGGGCGAATGTTATCAGGTAAACGGCAGGGTGAGGGCAAAATATGACGAAAAAGCAAAAAAACTGACTAGTTTGACCATCGACAACCAGACGGTCGATGACAAAAAAATCTATTCAATTGCCATTCAGGGTTACCATTACAATAACTGTCAGTCGTACCTAAACGTTTCCAGCGAACAGCTCCAGGAAATAAACAAAACAAAAATTATTACCACATCGGCCAGACAGGTGTTGGAGGAATATTTAAGACAAAAACAAAATGTCAGACAGGAAGTGGAAGGAAGGCTGGAGTATTATTGACGTTACGACACTTGATCCCTATCTTTCTGAACTATTAGCTGTATAATATACGAGTAGGGATTTTTTTACAGGTAAAAACTTAGGAAGAGGTCGCTACATTTATATATTTTTTTACACCAAATGGTAAAAAAACTTTATGTCGGCGGCCTGTCGTGGAACACCACCGATGAGTCTTTGGGCGCAGCTTTCGCCCAGGCAGGAAATGTAATTTCCGCCGTAGTTATTAAAGATAAATACTCCGGGAGATCAAAGGGATTTGGTTTCGTGGAGATGGAAGAAGCCGAGGCTAATGCCGCTGTCGAAATGTGGAACGGAAAAGAGCTTGACGGCAGAACTGTAACAGTCAACGAGGCAAGGCCAATGACTGACAGACCTCCAAGGAGAGATAACTATTCCCGAGGCCCAAAAAGCTTCTAAGCAGGAATTTTTATTGGAATTAAAAAATACGGCCTTCGGGCCGTATTTTTTTTAGCTAGACGATTTTCTTTGGGCTCTGACCCGATCGACACGGCTTAGATACCTTTTTCTAAGTCGGACATTCTTGGGGGTGATATCAATAATCTCATCGTCTTCGATAAAATCAAGCGATTCTTCGAGGCTGTATTTGACCGGAGGAGCGAGAATGATGTTTTCATCGCTACCGGCGGCGCGCATATTTGTCAGCTGTTTGCCCTTACAAACGTTAACCTCCAAGTCACCGATAACCGGCCGAAGGCCAACGATTTGGCCTTCATAGACATCCTCGGTAGGACCAACAAAAGTAATACCCCTTTTTTGGGCGATATCGAGGCCATAGGAAAGGGCCTTACCGCTTTCCCAGGCTATCATCACCCCATTCCTCTGACGAATAGGATTGTCGCTGGCGGGCTCATAGCCGGTGAACAAAAAATTAAGGGAAAGACTACCTTGGGTTTTGGTCATCAGACTGCTCCTTAGGCCAAGGGCATTCCGTTCGCTGATTTTATAAATCAGCTTAACCGTGCCGCCGCTGTCGGAGATCATGTCGATGAGTTGGCCTTTTCTTTTTCCCAACTCGGCAGTGACCGCGCCGACATGATCCTGGCTGGTCAAAATAGTCAGTTCGTTAAAGGGCTCATACCAACGACCATCAATTTTTTTAAGGATGACCTCTGGCTTACCAACCTCAAGGGCAAAACCTTCCCGCCTTAGTTTTTCAATAAGAATGGCCAGATGTAGTTCTCCCCTGCCAGAAACAATGGTGCGGATACTGTCGACCGGGTCTTCGGCAATTCTTAAGCCAAGGTTGGTCTGGACTTCTTCGTACAATCTTTCTTTTAGCTCTCGGCTGGTGAGAAATTTGGCTTCGCCTTTAGCAAAAATGGAAGTGTTCGGACCAAAACTTGCCCTAATTGTTGGTTCACTGATTTCGATAGTGGGCAAAGCGGTGGGAGAGGACGGACTGGCGAGCGTCTGGCCGATACATATACCCTTACCCCCCGAGACATAAATTATCTCGCCACTTTGGGCAGAAGTAACTTCAACCTTGTCGATACCTTCGTTGACATATATGCGTTCGACATGAAAACTAGACACTAAAGCGTTATCGGGGTTAATCAAACCGACAGCATCACCAACGCTGATTGACCCTTGGTAAATCCGACCCAAAGCCAGACGGCCGAGATATTGGTTTCTCTCGAAGGCGGAAACCAACATTTTAAAAGGTAGAGTTGGAGATTTAACAGAGCTGGGGATGGTATTGAGAATGGTGTCGAGAAGAGGAGAAATATCACCACCGACGTCTTGAGAAGAAGGAGGGGCTAAAAAGGCTTTACCGTCGCGGCCGACGGCGTAGACGATGGGGAAGTCCAAAAGACTATCATCGTTGGCCAGCCCCAAAATCATGTCTTCGGTGCTGGAGACTACCCGATTAATGTCAGCATCTTTGCGGTCTATTTTGTTAATGACCAGGATAATTTTTAGTTTGGCTTCGATAGCTTTCTGGAGAACAAATTTCGTCTGGGAAAGTGGTCCTTCGGCGGCGTCAACGACAAGCAGCGCCCCATTGGCCATATTGAGGACTCGTTCAACTTCGCCGCCAAAATCGGCATGACCGGGGGTATCGATGATGTTTATCTTGGTGTTTTTGTAAAATACCGAGGTGTTTTTGGAGAGAATAGTGATCCCCTTTTCGCGTTCCAGATCATTACTGTCCATAATCCGCTCTTGAGCCATTTCTTCCTGATTTTGACGAAAAGTGTGTGTTTGTTTAAGGAGGGCATCAACCAGAGTCGTTTTGCCGTGATCGACATGGGCGATGATGGCAATATTGCGGATATCACTAAATTGAGGCATTCGGGTATTATACGCCGAATTTCGGGTTTTTATTTACCAAGGCCAATGATGACTAAAATAGAGAAGATAGCCCGTCAGAGAATAATCTTCTCCCAAGGATAATCCGGATGGCCGAAATGACCATATCGGGCCGTTTGTTGATAGATCGGACGGCGAAGATTTAGTCCTTGATTGATACCTTCAACCGATAGATCAAGAAGCTTCCAGGCAAAATCCTCGAGTATATTTATCCCCTTTTGGGCGGTACCAAAGGTTTCGATGGCTTTGGCGATCGGGTCACGGTAGCCAATGGCGTAAGCCAGTTGAACTTCGCAACGGTGCGCCAAGCCGGCGGCAACGATGTTTTTGGCGAGAAAACGGGCGGCGTAAGCGGCGCTTCGATCGACTTTGGTTGGATCTTTTCCAGAAAAACAACCTCCACCAATCCTGGCCATACCGCCATAAGTATCAACGACAATTTTTCGGCCAGTGACACCGGTGTCTGAAGCAGGGCCACCGATCAGCCATTGACCGGTACCATTTAAAATCAACTGTTCAATAGGGATTAGGTTCATCTGATATTTGGCAGTAATGGGTTTGACCACCTCATCAAAAAGAATCTGTTTGGCAGACTGGGCATCAATAGCCTGATAATCAAAAGGCTTGGCCAAAACTATCTTTTCAACAGAAACAGGGCGCCCGTTTTGGTAATTAATGGCCACCTCTGATTTACCATCGGGCCTAAGCCAAGAATATTTGGCGTGAAGTTCATCCATCCTCTGACAAAGCTGGTGAGACATGGTGATGGGAAGAGGCATCAAGTTATCGGTTTCGTCGCAGGCATAGCCAAACATCATCCCCTGATCTCCGGCGCCGCCGTTGTCAACACCCTGGGCAATATCGGGAGACTGCTGGTGGATATAAACTTCGATATTGGCCTGATGGTCAAAATTCAACACCGGATTAGTGTAGCCAATCTCTTTAACCTTATTACGGGCGATCTCCTGGTAATCTATCGGGTCGGGACAAGTAACCTCGCCGGCTAAAACGATTTTTTGGGCGGTAACAAGCGTTTCACAGGCAACCCGAGAAGCCGGATAGCTTTTGAGGCCGGCATCGACGACGGCGTCAGAGATTTGGTCGCAAACTTTATCGGGGTGACCAGCGCAAACAGATTCGGAAGTGAAGAGGGAATAGTTCATTTTTCCTCCTTTCAGGTAGTTTGACTACCTTAATCAATAAGAGGCATGTCTGAGTCCGCAAGGCGGATTCTTTGGCACCGTGATCATTGGACAGACTCGGTTGCCGACCCCTACCTCCTGACTGGAGAAGGAGATTCTCGGGACAATGCTTTTATAGGCTATAGGGTGAAAGGATGGTTGTCAAGGACAAGACGGGTGATCATTCCTGCGGGGGCGATCCGGGGAAATTTTGGGGTAAAACCTCTTCGAGAGTATAGGTGTTGTAGTGTTCGACAGTAAAAAGATCGGTAAAACTAGTAATGGCGGTCACCGGATTATCAAGAATACCCAACAAGTAGTTACCGACCTGCCCCCAACTGGTTTGAATGACGGTGGTCGGCGGTTTTTGGGGATGCCAGGTTATCAGCTTTTTGTCCATGTGATACCCATAGAGGGCACCAGAACCGTCACCGTCGATGCCGACTACGGCTTTTTTCTGGACGTGTAACCACATTTTGACCTTAAAATTATTATCCCAATTGACCGATAAATTGTTTAGAGTAAAAACCCTGGTACCGGTATTGTTTGGATCGGAGGCCGATGTCCAAAAAGCGTTGTCGGCAAAGATTTCGGCTCCGTTTGACTCGATGGCAACCTTATAAACATCGACCTGGGTTATTTTGTCGTCACAGCCGCCGGCAGCGATTGTAACAGGGATATCGATAGCAGAAGTTTCGATATCACCCTCACCTTCGACACGATGGCATTGCCATTGCTGGCCATGATTATTGATGATAAGCTTGGAAAGATTGGCAGTATTACCGCTTCTGGTGTAATCCAACCCCATCTTGACCCTAAATAATCCCCACCAAACGTCAACGTTGTATTCTGGGATAAAAAAAGCGTTCGCCGGGGTGCCTTCGTGCTGATGCCAGGAGATAACCTGCGTCCCCCTTTCGACATGATTGTCGGTTGAGGGTTTATACATGGCAAAGGCGAGGTTGTATTCGCCGCCAGCTTCGATAGCTTGAGAAAATTCGGTGTCGACATATCCGGGTTTCTTGAATTTGAAGGTTTTATTGCCAGTAGAGAGATTGTCAAGAGAAAATCTCCCCTGGCCGGAAGTGTAACCAACTATATTGCCATTAATGTAGACATCAACATTACCAAGTCCGTTGCCCTCGTCGTCGGTTATCAGGATTGAAGCATAGGCGTTGTTGGCAGGAGAGAGCGTTTTGTCCAAAGTGAGGTTGCTTAACGGAGAGACAGTTAGATTATTTTCGATCTGACGGGCGTAGCCGACCTTGGTGAAACGGAGAGAATAATTACCGCCATTAAGCATAAAGCCATATTTGCCTTGTGAGTCGGTTTGGGTTTCCAGATTAATACCATCGATTTTGACGGCAACATAAGGCAATGGAGATCCGTTTTGGTTTTTTACAATTCCGCTAAGAACCGCCTTTTGGTCAAGGTCGAAAGACTGGTAAACCAAACTGTCGATATCTTTGTTGTAGTCGACCGTCCGACTTTGGGTGCGGTAGCCGTTTAAACTGACGGTGACGTTATATCTGCCGGTATTGGGTAAATTATCAAAAACAACTGTGCCCGGAGAATTTTGGGAAAGTTGGTCCTGACCGGTGATCTTGGCGGCAACGACACCTGGCTGATTGATATTGGCAAATTTGACCTCAACACCATTTTTTTTGTTTCCCTCCTGATCATAAACAGTAATATAAAGGTAGGGAAAGGTGGCTTGAGGAGGGCGTTGGACAATAGTCCGTTTCATGGTTAGCTCATTGTTAGCCTTATCTGATTCAGAAATTGCGCTTTCGGGGTCGGCGACAATAAAAAAGTGAACGATAGTACCAAGGGGAATATTACCAGGTAAAGATATGCGGTCGAACAAATGATTGACGGTGGAATTTTTGGCAAGCGATAGGGTGGTTTCAGCAAGTTTGACCCGGGGAGAATCGGCGGTGTTTTGTGAGTAATAAACGGCAACGTTTAAAGACGGGACGGCGGAAATGTTGTTGTTTTTTAACCTGACCGGGATTTGCTGGTAGGTGTTTGGATAAAGCGGGGCAGTGGCGGAGAAGAATTCGCCGGCATGGATAGAAATATCAGCAACCTTAAGGGAGAGGGCATAAGTTTTTGAGTTGTCATCTTCGTTAATTTCGGGAATAGTATTCTTTTGATCGATGACCACGCGAATTGGATAGTTAACTGCCGGGGACAAGCTAATAGGGACTGTCCAGGAGATATTTTTGGTGGTGGAAGCGCTGGGATTTAGAGAAGCAACGTTGATAACCGAGGTCGGTTCAGAAGAGTCGCGATTGGCGAACAAAGCAATGGCAAAATTGGTAGCCTTGGAGTTACCGACATTCTTGACTTTAACTTGCCAGGAGATTTTTTGTCCCGGGGCGGGTAAAGAATTGGAAGGTTTAAAACTCTCAATGAATAAATTAGTGGAAGCGGCAGTGACGGGAATACTGACGGAGGCCTGGTTGTTGGTTTTTGTCGATTCAACCAAAAGATCGTTTTGGTCAACAACGACCTTAAAAACCAAACTACCCACCGACGAAAGCGGAAGCTGGTGCTGGTAGGAGACGGTTGATTTGGCGTTTTTGTTTAAAGAGGAAATATTCTTTTCAAAAACCGGTTGATCGTTAAGAAAAAAGTTCACTTTGAAGTTTGTCGCCTTGCCGGCACCGAGGTTGCGGACAATTGCCTTTAAGGTAACTTTTTCACCGGCCTTGGGATTGCTGGCTAAACTGGTTAATTCAGAGTTGACCACACTCAAATCGGGAAGCAGGATAGTGGTGGGAGTTGGAGAAGGACGGGGAGAACCGGTCGACTTTGGAGTAGAGGTTGGGCGAAGAGTGGCGGTGGGGCGAGGGGTAGTAGAGGGCCTGATGGTGGAAGTCGGACGAGGGGTGGAGGTTGGCCGGGGGGTGACAGACGGCCTAATCGTTGAGGTAGGGCGGGGGGTAGAGGTAACTGCCTGAAGGAGAGGAGGGCTTTGATAGCAGAAAAACCAGAAAAGAAGCAATGATGAGATAGTGAGAGAAATTGTCTTGTTTGCCCTCATGCGATTTTATCGGGGAAAAGCGAACCCTTCGGTTTATTGAGCCTATCCCCTACCTGATAACCCTCCCATAACTGCCGGGAGAGACCGATGTGTCTTTCTGCTCCCTGGTCGGTCTTGACGACCAGGTGGTAGTAATCAATTATCCGGTCGGTTTCGTCGTCTTTTTTTGTTTTATGGACTTTGTCAACAACCACGCCTGACCATTGTTCGTTTTTTGACTTGGTAACAAGCCTGATAACTAGAACAATAAAACCAACAACGAGAAAGAGAAAAATGGCAAAGAAAGCCACTATCGGACCAAAAACAACTATTTTTTCCATTTATTTAGTAATGGGCGATATGAATCAATAACAGTTTTAATTATTTGTTTGTGGCCAGGGATCAGGCGGATGACCGACAAGTGAACTCCAAAAACCAGCAGGATTGCCCCAACGGGCATGATCAGAAAACCGATAAGCAGGGGGGCCAAAATAAAGCCAATAAGAAGAAGGGTAAGGCCCAGAAAAGAGTAAATATTTGGAGCAAAAACAAAGCTAATGATGGTTTTGATCATCTGTTGCGGGGCTAAGGGATTATATAACAAAACTTTAGCCGAGCAAAAGAAACGAAAGAATATTCAGAAACAGGTTGTATTATGGTATGGATGACCAGCCAGGGAAATTGTGAAAACAAAAGCGATGAGGAGATAGTGAAGCTGTCTTTGGGCGACAGCCAATATTTTTATTGTTTAATGAAAAGATATGAAGAAAAATTAGCCAGGTATGTTGGCAGGTTGACCGGGATAAGAGAAGAGGATGTGGACGACGTGGTGCAAGAGACCTTTATCAAGGCTTATCGCCACCTAAACGATTGCGACTGCGACCTTAGGTTTTCAAGCTGGATATACAGGATCGCCCACAATGAGGCGGTGAATTTTTTGAAAAAGCACCATCTTGGCCAAAAGATAATAATTGACGATACAGAAGGAGGGATTGGCGATTGGCTAACAGATGGGGCTGACGTAGAAAAAGAGGCAGTAGACAGTCATTTTAAAGACTATATGCGAGATGTTTTGGAAAGAATTAAACCGGAATATAAAGAAGTGCTAATGTTAAAGTTTATGGAAGGCAGAGACTACCAGGATATTTCTGACATCCTGCAAAAACCGATAGGGACGGTGGCTACGTTAATTCGACGGGCAAAAATACAATTTAAATATATCTATGAAAAAGACAAAAAGTATCAGCGATAAGACCCTTGAGGTAATCCGTAAAAACAAAGTCAAACCAATCCCAAGATGGGAGTTTAAAATCAAAAACTGGGGGTTGACCGGGCTTTGGCTGGTAAACGTGGCGCTGGGAGGAGCGGCCGTCTCGGTTGTGCTATTTATGCTGGGAAATGAAGGGAGAGGACTTGAGTGGACAGAGCGGGGAGGCTTGAGGTCGATAATAGAAAATTTACCATACTTTTGGCTAATAACGACTATATTCCTAACAATTACGGCTTATTATTTTTTCAAAAAGACAAGAAAATCATATAGATACGAGACCGTAAAGATAGTTGGGCTCGAGCTATTGGCCAGCTTGCTACTGGGGATTCTTTTGCATGTTGGCGGATTTGACAGAAGAATCGATATGGCCTTTGAAGAAAATATTCCCTACTATAGACAGGTGGCGCCAATGAAATGGCAAACCTGGATGAATCCGGAGGGTGGATTTTTGGCGGGAATAATGGGTGAAAGGCTTGGCCAAGATAAATACCTGTTTACCGATTTCGGCGGAAAAAAATGGGTGTTGGAAACTGAAGGTTTCGTATTGAGGGGTAGGGCCAGCCTAGACGACGGCCAACAAGTCAAACTGATCGGTTTTATGGACAGTAAAAATATATTTAAAGTCAATGAAGTAAGACCTTGGATTGGTCGGGGCGGACAGAACAGATAGGAATTATTGACAAACGACAACAACTTTGTGTTGCTTTGAGGAAGAAAGGTCGATATTGGTAGTATTGCCTATCAGGGACCGGCCGTCATAGACGATGTCTTTGATCTCGCCCGGCAAAGAATATGACCGAGACAAACCTAGGGCGGTAAGGTTAATGTTGCTGCCAGAGGAGGTAATTGTCAGGTTAAGGGCAGGTAGTCTGGCGGTGTCCTGGCTGCCACTATTAATTGGCGAAGAAGGTAACTTGAGACCAGGAAGGTTAATTTTTGCTTCGACAAGTGGCCTAATCGGCCGGCAACCCTGATTAACAACTGTGACATCTACCGACTTATTGATCAGAAGATTATTAACAGCGACAATCCCGGCAGCGGCGATAGTAATTAAACCCAAGGGGCCTTTTAGGGTAGTCAATATTTGGCCTGCCTTGATTACTTTAGTGTCTTTGAGAGAGCTTGCCGACTTGATTGATTGAGCGGTGGCCAGACTGTTTAGTCTTTGGACTTCGGAGTTCAGATCACGCCAGCGGGAAAGAAAAAGAAGAATCATTTTTTTTCGCTTTTTCTGTTTTTCGGTTTTGTCGGGAAGTTTTTCGAGGCTTAAGTCGATAATAGCGCCTTTTTTGATTTGATCAATTTTGGTGGCGGCGCTGGAAACGGCAGCAAGCTGTTTGTCGACTTTAGGATCAAAGCCCTTTAACAATTCGGAAATTTTTTGAACTTTTTCCAGACTGGTAGAAGGTTCGCAAAGCAGACCCCAGGCAATCTTTATTCTTTCGGACTGAACTTGAGTTAAGTTTTTCATGGTTTTATTTTAAACCAAGGTGGTAGAGAAAAGAAAAGTGGGCAAAAAATGAAAGAAAATAATAAGACTGGTTGTATTAAAGGTAGATGACTGGCCAAGTTATCCTTTAAAGATTTAGATAGAAATGAAAACAAAAATCGGTTTAGCGACATTGGCGGTGGCATTAACAGCAGCCGCAGTATTTAGCAATTCGGCTTTGGCCTATCAGGGTGACCCGACAAAAAGAGGGCCTAACTGCAGCGAGGAATTACATCAGCAAATGTTGACAATGCTTAAAAACGCCGACTATGGCTCTTGGAGTCAAAAGATGAGCGGCAAGGGTGTGGCCAGATTTGTCAATCAGGCAAACTTCAAAGAATACGCCGAAGCCAGACTGGCGGCAGAGAAGGGCGATATGAGCAAATTAAATACCTTTAGGGTAAAGTACGGTATGGGACAAGGAACAAGGTCGGGGATGGGTATGGGGCGTAAGGCAAGATAATAACGACAGGTAGATATAGACACTGGTATTCGCCCGGGCTCTCTATGGAGCCTGGGCAGAATCGTTTTCCGAACCCGGACTACCCTTTGACAAACGTCGGTGATATTTGGCCAGGACTAAAGACAGGGCACGACCAAGGTCAACGTCCAAGCTGTTAGCTAGGGCAATAAGCGAAAAAAAGGTATCGCCTAGTTCTAAAGCGATTTCTTGATTGATTTTGGGTTGGCAGGAACCATAGTTGGTCATTTTGAGGATTTCTTTGGCGACCTCGCCGGTCTCGGAAGTCAAGTCGAGGGCCCTGAATTCGGCAGGGCAGTTTAGGCGGTGCTTGTTGGTAAAATTACGGACTTTCGACTGAAGACTTTTCGTATCCACTAAGCTATTCTAACAAAGAGGAGGAACGGCTTGGAACGGATGCATAAAAGGCAGCCAAGACGGTGGTGATGGGAACGGCCAAAATCAAGCCGATACTGCCAACAAGAGTCCGAACAATTTCGTCGGCAATGATTTCGTAGTTGATAACTTCAGAAAACGGCCGAGGATTATCAACAAATAATAAAAGTAACGGCAGGCTGGCACCGGTGTAAACCAAGACGAGGGTATTGATCATAGAGGAGATATGATCCTGGCCAACGTCCATCGCCAGGCGATACAGCTGAATAAACTTCAACTTTGGATTGGCTTGTCGCAGACGAAAAACAACAGCAGATTGGGAGATGGTGATGTCGTCTAAAACTCCGAGAGTGCCAATAATAATCCCGGCCAGAAGCAGACTCTTTATATCGAGACTTCCCCGTTTGGCGACTTGTAAAAATCCGGCTTCTTCGGAAGAAAAACCGGTCAGGTTGGTTAGTCCGACAAAAAGATGTGCCAATAGACCGGTGATAACAAAAGCAAGCAGGGCGCCAGTGGCGGCAATAAGTGTCTTTCGATTAAAGCCATGAGAAAGAAAAAAAGTAACCGGGACAATGATTGTCGAACCGAGGATAGCGACAAAGACGGGGTTGCCCCCTGAAGATATTTTGGGCAAAACAAAATTAAAAATGACGGCAAAAGATATAACCAGACTGACGATGGAAAGTAGCCCCCGTTTTTTGGCAATAATAATAGCCAGAAAAAGAAATATAAAAAATAAAAGTGAAAGGCCATCGCGGCGAACAAAGTCAGTGATAAAAAACTGATCTGCAATTTGGTGTCCGGAAGTGCGAGTAACCAACACCTTATCGCCTTGGCGATAACGCGGGGTATTGACTTCGCCCTGAATCCCGTTTTCAATTTCGATTTCAGAGCCCTGAAGAGAGCCGTCAAGAGCGACTAACCGCAATTTTTGGTAAGGGAGGTGGACGGTTGAGTCAACCGATCTGACCATTTTTTCGTCGAGAACTTCGATTACCTTGGCTTCAAACACCTCTTCTTTGGGCAAAGAAGGAGCGGCGACAATACGGGGCGGCATAAACAAAACAAAAATGGAAAGAAAAGACAAGACAAATAGGTATCTCATGGCATCTGTTTCTCGATCCTTATCGCCCTGCCTTTGATTATCGCCTCGGCGACTTTTTGGTGGGCGCTGGCCAAAAGCCGAGCAAGGGTTGGCTGAGAAATTTTCATCTTTTGGGCGGCGGCAACCTGTTCCAAACCATCGACCTCATGAAGTTTTAGGGCCTCCAGTTCGTCGGGAAACAGCACAATTTCCTCAAGCTCCCTTAAGGGAATGCCCCGAGGCTTAAAGTAAAATACTCCTGGCTTAAACCGCACACAGCGGGGGATTCTTGGTCTTGGCATGATTAAGTATAATATTACATTACTAATACCTACCTTGTCGTTGAACATAAACTAGGGCAAGGTAGGTATTTTATTCACTCCTGCTTGTCCAATTTCGCAAGTTCCTTTTCCGCCTCTTCTATTTCTTCTTGAAGAGCTTTTTTGTAGGCCTGGAGATCCTCAACCTTTTCTTCTTTGGTTTGAGGGGCGTTCCAGCCAAAATACCTTCCTAAGCCTCGGCCATATCCACGACCTCTACCAAATCCCATTCCAAAGCCCCTGCCTCCACACGGACCAAAACCTCGGCCAGTAACTGGACCTTGGCCTTGCGGGCCGGTTCTATCAAATCCTGGCATTATTATCACCTCCTTGTTGATTAATGAATATATATTCATTATAGAGCTGGGGAGGAGTAATGTCAAGAGAGCAAAGACGGCAAATGTCTGATATAATGAATTTAGCCAAGATTAAGTTATTTTTTTGGAGAGGTTATGAAAGAAGATTTTGTCGTCGGAGATTACATAATCGACTTTGCTTATATTTACCGAATAACGGCGGTAACAAAACAAGACGGGCAAGACGATATGTTGATCCATTACCAACCAATCGTCGGGCAGGATAAAGTTTTTACCGCTTCGATACCGGTAAAAAGTATGAAAAAATCCGGAACCAGAAAGGTAATAACCGCCAAGGAGGTTAAGGAAATAATGAAAGCCATCGGGGGCAAGGGGTTAGACGGCGAATACAACGTAATGTCGGCAAAAGAGGATATATACCAGAATGACTGGGCAAGAGTCATTCCTCTGATCAAATGCCTGTGGGGAAAGAAAAACGACGGTTTGGGCAAGACGGACGTCGAACTGATGGAACAGATGATAACCCATCTGTGCAGAGAGATTGCTTTCGTGACAAAAAAGACATATGGAGCAGTGAGAAAAGAAATCGAATCGGCGCTAAACAAAACAAAAGGAAAGTAAAAATCTGATCAAAAAAGTCACGGTTTGAATTTATTGAGAAAATTTGTTGCTCCACGCCAACCTTAAGGACTGGGGTACTGGCCATTCGAGCAATAAACGATCTTGTATGTCTGATTGTTAAAGGTGACTTGGCAGTTAGTGTTGGTTTGGGAATAGAGAATAGCATAGTCAAAATGATATTTTTCGGCCAAGGAAGATAGTTGACGATCGGTAATTTGGCGGTAATTATTGTCAAGATCGCCCTGGCCATAGCAGTCGTTGATACGCTGATACCAGCCGACCATGTAGTCATCGTTGAAAGGAAATGATTTCCAGTCGACGACAATCGAACGTTTTGGAAAGAGTCTCATATCGCCAAAGTCAGGAGGAGCTAGAAAGAGAGAATCCTTGGGGGACTGGGAGAGGTAGCGATATAAAGACAACTTTGGGGGAGACGGCGGGCGAATGGCCAAATCGGGTAATGGCGGACTGTTGACGAGGCAGACAAGAGTAACAGCGGCGACAGTGAAAGCAGCGAATAAATCAGCCAAACGACGACTGACGGAGTTGCGGATAAAAACAAAAAATGCCGAGGAAAAGCAAACCACCCCCAGCCATCTTAAAAAGAAGACGATACGAAACGGCTGAATTTTGACAATAAATCTGACAGGAAAAACCTCAACAAAAAGGTAGCCGGCAAGAAGGACGGCCAGGGAGATCAAGATAGACATAAAAAATGAACTGACAAGTCTTGGTCGGGAGTATCGAAGATAGAAAAGAGATGAGAAAAGACCCAACATCAGGATGGAAAAATTACGGTAATCTCTTAACGGAAAATGGCTGGGCAAATAATGGTGGGGGTGACGAAAGGCGGCGATAATTTGGACAAACTGTTTTGCCGGCAAAACGGCATTGAAGTTGTGGGGGAAAATAATAGAGGTGGCGATAGCTAGACCAGAAAAGACAGCAAAAAGTCGAAGACGGCCCAACTGCGACCTGTCGAAACAAATGTTTGGGATCATCAGGACAGAGGTCAAAACCGACAACGAGGGATGAAGGGGCAGGGCGGCAAATAAAAGAAAGACGGATAGGTTGAGACGACGGGACAGGGAAAATAAATAGGCCGAGAGAACTAGAGGCGTGGCCAAAAGTTGGGGAACCAGATAGCTGTCGATGACCTGGCCGGCTTGACCGAGATTGGTTTTGTGGTCTAAGGTGAGTAAAACAGCCGAGGAAAGGGCAAAGAGCGGATTTTTGGTGAGGCGGTAGGAGAGGTGATAGGAAACCAGTAAGATAAAAAAATTGGCTAAAAAAGTGAGAAGGTAGAAAGATAGATCGAGAGGAAACAACCGGATAAAATAGGCAAGAAAAGCGGTATAGTAAGTTCGTGGGTTTAGTTCTCGGGTATATTGAACAAAAAAATCGTTTGAAAGATAGCTCGTGTCCTGCCGGGAAAATAAATGGGGAAGTTGCTCAATGTGGTTGTTGTCGCCAAAATGATACGACTGATTAAGGAAAATGAAGACGAAGACGAATAAAAACAAGTAAAGAGTGGGGAGGGATGAACGATTGCAATTTTTATCCATAATAATCCGGGCAGGATTATATAGAATTTAGGCGGCTAAATAGGCAAGCAACACTGACTCGACGGAAGAAACGATAAAAGGTTGACGATCACGAATGACGACGCCGATTTTTTGAGAGAATAAATCTTGATTTTGCTCTAAATATTGACGAACATGTTCCCCCAAATAATTACCCTGACGAAGAACCTGTTGATGGAAACCAGGGAGAGGAAGAGTTTGCGACCTGGCGGAGATAAGTCTATCGGACTGGTTGACTAGGGTGGTCCAACAAAACATTTCGAAGCCAGCCGATGGGTCGGGCTGGTAGCCGACTTCAATGCCAAGAGCAAAATCCGCATTGGCTAAAAGACGAAGAGCGTTTCGGGCACGGTTTATCGAACCTGTTTTGGTTTCGATATCGGCTAGCGGTTGACTGGAAACTCCACTGGTAACGTCGAAGGCGTAGACATCCGCCTTGATGGCTAGGGAAGATAACACTAATTCGACATATTGTTTTTTTTGAGGGGATGCAGAACCAAGGGCGATCTTCATTGGTGGATTTTAACAAAATAAACCGAGTGGATTAGGAAACAAGAAGAGCTACCACTTCCAGACGGGGCCGGTCAGCAACTGATAGACGACAAACGTCAGATAACACAAAAGTAAAACCATGCCTTCCTGCCGGGAAATATCGCTGCGGCTTTTGCCAAAAGAAAGAAAAATCAACAAGCCAACGATAAAGGCAATAATAGAATAACTTGACCCTTGAGCCAGAATCGGCCGGTTAGAAAAAAGGCTTAAGGTGCCCATTTCAAGAGTGTTTAGTGAGGCTGACCCAACATAATTACCAAAAGCAACGCCTTTTTTACGGGAAAGTACCGCCCGGGCGGCAATGGAAATTTCTGGGATATTGGTGCCAAGAGAAATAACCAAAAGACTGATAATGAAGGCCGGGACACCCAGTGATGAGGCGATTATTTTCGTCTGATCGACCAAAATATTACTGGCAAAAAAGACGATGAAGACTGCCACAAGCAACTTGGCCAAACAATAGACGGCTGTGCGGCGGCTGATGCCGGCAGAAAGACGATCGAGTGCTTGGCTGTTTTTGGCCTGGGAATAGAGAAAATAGAAGTAAGTAACAATACAAATAAGTGCGTCGACGGTGGAAATACGACCATCAAGAGTGAGGATGGCCGGTAAACTGACAACGGTGGCGGCCAAGACAAGGTCGCGATATTTAAAAGTGTGGTTGAGACTAACCCCGTTGCCCAGTATGGCCAAAAGAGGGACAACAAAGAGGAAGACGACAACTGAACTGCCAATAAGATTGCCGGCAAATATTTCCGGCTGCCGGTCAATAGTGGCGTTGATACCAACCATAATTTCGGTAATCGAAGTAAAAAGACCTAGCAAGAAGAAGGAGACAAAGAAAGAAGAGATGCGTAGGCTGGAAGCAATCTTAGAGATGGCACCAACGGCGATGCCCGCCCCGGTCCAAAGCATGACAAAGGAGGCAGCAAAGAGAAAAAAATTTTGGAACATTGGTTAGATTGTAGCTTAATTCAGAGGAAAAGTTCTAGCAGGCCAAGCAAAAGGATATAATGGTGGAGTGGACAACATGAAGCAATTAGTTAAATCGGCCTATAACCGATGTGCGGGAAGATACGGGTTAGAAAGGGATGTCTTTAAAAATAAAAAACAGCTTGATTGGCTGATTAAAAGGCTGGCGCCAGGGGCAAAAATACTGGATATCGGTTGTGGGGCGGGGGTGCCGGTCGATAAATATTTAGTCGAGAAAGGCCACCTGGTAACTGGAGTAGATATATCGGAAAAACAGGTAGAGTTGGCGAGGAAAAACATACCCAAGGCAAGTTTTTTGGTCAAGGAAATGACTGAAATGGGTTTTGAGGATGGTTCGTTTGATGCAGTGGTGTCATTTTATGCCATCTTCCACATTCCGAGAGAAGAGCATTTTGGCTTGTTAAGAAAGATAAACTTTCTACTGAAACCAGGCGGACGATTACTGATCACAATGGGAAATGAGGAGTGGGAAGGATCGGAACAATTTTGTGGGGTTGAGATGTATTGGAGCCATTACGGCAAAGACAAAAACCTTGAGTTGGTGAAGGAGGCCGGATTTAGAATCGAGGAGAGCGAGGTGGACGACTCGGGAGGAGAACATCATCTGGTGGTGTTGGCAAAAAAGCCACCAATTACCTGATTTTTAACCAGAAAATCGAAGATGTTGGTCGATTCGGGCGATGAAGAACTATTGGGGAGGGAGCGGCAGCCCCCTCTTTTCGAATTCCATTTCCATGGCCAGGCGTCGCCATTCAAGCTCCGAAGTTCCCCTATCGGGGTCGTCATACCGACGGTTAAGAATATGTAAGTTATTAGCGTAAAGCTGTCTAAGTTTGTCTTCCGGCATGAGACTCAATTCGTCGACATAGCCTTGCCTCCTGACATTAGTTTCCTGGGCAGTAAGACCAACTGGCTGGATAGTCATACGGCCTAGCGATTGGCCGCCAGACAATAGGCTCCTGCCTTCTTGGGCACGAAGTCTGTGGTTTTCGGCGATTTGGATCAGTTTTTCAAACGGACCTTTTTCGGATGGCATGTTGATGATATTACCACAAAACAGTCGTTTTTTATTAATAAACCGAAGGGGGTGTTTGAAATCTGAAAATAAGGACGATCACCGATCGCGATTACCAAAGGAGGGGCTAACAGCAAAAGGAATTTCTTCCCAATCGCGATTACGACGAATGGTTAAATTTTTTTTCCAAACGGTGTCTAAAATGCCGACATCAACTCCCTTTGATTTGGCCAGCGCCCTAAGGGCAAGAAGATCTTTAGGCAGACATTTACCTCCAAAACCACGGCTGGTGGTAACATCAAGGTGGGTGTCTTCAATCCGTCGGTCGACAACGACCATCTTTTTAACCTCTTCGTAGCTAATACCGAGTGCTATGCAAATGTCCGCCATTTCGTTGGCAAAAATAACCTTGGCGGCCAAAAAACAATTAGCCATATATTTAACCATCTCGGCAGTGGTAGGGTCGGTATAGAAAATCGGAACATTGGGCATTACTGACTGATAGAGGGATGAAACCCGACGGAAGACCGAATCATTGGCAGCGCCGATGATAATCCGATCGGTATTAATAAAGTCCTGTAAAAATGAAGCCTCGCGGAGAAATTCGGGATTAAAGCAAAAAATGGTTTTGGGGTATTGCTGGGCTAGACGGGCGGTTGTGCCGGGGACGACGGTCGACTTAATAATAATAATTTTATCGGTATTGTTTGTATGTTTGACGATTTCTTTAATGTTGCTTTCGATAATTGACAAGTCAATTCCTGACTCGTCAGACATAATCGGGGTCGGCAAACAGACGAAGATAAATTCCGAGTTTTTGACGACGGAAGAAAGGGTATCGGAGGGTTTGTATTTGTCGTAAACTCTAATCTGGTAATTAGAGAAGCCGTAAGCAACCGCCTGGCCAACGATACCGTAACCAATGATGCCCAGGGAATAATTTCTCTTAAAGGCGCCGACAGGTTGAAACGGGTCAAAGGAATGTTTTTTCATGGAATTAAGATACTGATGGATAGTCGGGATGCTTTTCTTGAATTCTTTAGCAACTATCTTTAGGGTGGGGTTGACATGGTGGACAGCAATATAGTTTTGAATAAAATCAAATATCATTTTTTGTTTGACGGTAAGTTTGTTGGTCATATTAGTATTTTTATGCATATTTTTGGTAATGCAAGAGTATATTTTTAGTATATTTTTAATAATTGGTGACAAAAAAGGATGATAAGAATCTTGTCAAAAACTGACGCCGGGGGTAGACTGAAGATGCTTATGGGCACCCCGGAAAAGGTGGGAGAGGTGTTGATAGAAAAACATGGATGTTTTGAGGTCGTTGACCAATACTATCGTGGATGGCATCCTGAAATCCATCCAGCAGCGGTGTTGCAAAACGGCTGGTCAGGGCAAGAAACAAGGGTAAGGACGTCGATTATCAGACCAATCAGGACTTTTCAGGTACCAGAGGCAAAAAAGGACCAATAGATAGGAAAATGCTGTTGTTAAGACAAAANNAGGATCAATAATAGGTAGACCAGCCTTTCTAATCATTTCTTCGATTTGGGGAATTTTTTCCGGAATGGGGCAGATGGTGCCAGAGCTAATGTTTTGTATCTGGCGACGGCTCAAGCAGTCGTAGCTTCCCTGTTGTTTGAGAATGGCAATAACTTCTTCTCTGGTGAGACGATAAACCACGTCCCCGGCCAAACCGAGCCTAATTTTTTCAACCATGCGGAAATATATCAAAAGACAACAACAAATGTCAAAGGTCAGGATTTAATCATAATCAACAGCATTTTTAGAGGAGCAACGGACTTAACCGCATGAGGAACACCGGCAGGCATCAATAGGATTTGGTTTGGATTGACGGTGTTTTTGACACCAGAGAGACTAATTTCAGCAATGCCCTCCAAAACAAAAACCAGGGCGTCGTAAGGGGCGCTATGTTCGCTTAAACCCTGACCCCGATCGAAGGCAAAAAGAGTAACAGTGCCCGACGGCCGATTGACCAGCTCCTTGCTGACAACCGATTCGGGCTGAACGGTAATCAACTGACTAATGTCTTTGGGGCTATCCATTGTCTTTAAAGATTATAACGAGCGCGAGGAGCAACAACAAATTAGTCGATGCCATGACGCCAAAACAGGGTGGTGATGTTTAGGCCACCATCGACGAGGTTGATGGCCTTTTTTAGCTCATATTGGCTAATGGTTCGGTCGAGAGGTTCTTTGTCGGGAATGTTGCCAGTGTAGTATTTCTTCAGGACTGGTAAGGCACGACTATCGCCAAGCTGGCCCAGCGCCCAGACGGCAGAATTTCTTGGGCGGAAGCCGCGGTTTCCATCTTCAAGCAACAAGATCAGGCTACCAGCGCAATCCAGGCCATATTCCCTTTTGGCATCACGACACTGACTTTTGACCTCATAGCCAATCCAAGTGCAACCAATGATAAAAAACAAAAGAAAGGTGCTAATGCTTATGATAATAGAGAAAAACAGCCACTGTTTTAGTGGTTTAATAAGGCTCATTTACGGCTCCTTTTGCTGATAAATAAAAATATTTTCTATTTTGGCCTTAAAAAGGTGAGCTATCCTGAAGGCAAGATCTAAAGAGGGAAAGTATTTATTGCTCTCAATAGCAATTATTGTCTGCCTTGACACCCCAAGACTTTTGGCAAGCTGCTCCTGGGTTAACTTATGGACTGCCCGATAAATCTTTATTTTGTTATTAATCAACGCTCCCCCCGTATTTTTTATTGAGAAATCGGTAAGAGATGGCGTAGATGATGATCAAAGATAGTGAAAGGTAAGCGAGGATGGCACCGATAGATTGCAGGTAAACAAATTCGCCATTGGCAAAGACCGGCGACAACTTTTGGTAGGGGATAAGCAAAAAAAGAGCACCAAGACAGACGGTGGGGGTAAAGACTGCATAGGTTATATGAGCGGATTTTTCGCGGATAGCGATTTCTCTTTCGTCGGGTATCGGTCGAGGACAAACCAATAACGAAAATAGCAGACCGGCAAAGGTCGAGACAATCGTCAGCAGATAGACGCTTGAGAATATGGAAAAAATAATTACGATGGCGATAAAGAGGAGAATGGCAATTTTTAACTGCCCATATCTTCTGGTGTTCATGGTCTAAGGGTAATATTTTATTTACAATNNAGTTTGCTTTACATTTAGGCCAAGGTTGTGGGCTTGGAATATAATATCCGTAATGAATAAAAAGAAATGGTTTGCCGTTGGCGTATTGGCTGTCGGAATAATGCTGGGAGGATGCGGGTTAAAAAATAAAGCAGGGCAACCAAAAACAGAGGCAAAAGCCAAAATCGATAAGGTAGCAACAACACCAACTGTAACCGGCAAAACCAATCTTGGCCAGCCAACCAATCTGGCCAACCAGAAAGAAAAACTTTGTGGATGGGTCGACAAATCGGACATTATAATCGAATTATCGTTTGCCGACGGGTTGGCTCTTGATACTTCTTACGAAACCGGTTTTTACTTTAGCCCGATAATGTCGACAATGAGATTGGCAAGAAAGGATTGCGACTACCGGGTGGGATTTAGTTATGAAGAGATGAAAAATAAAGGGGCAATTCAGGTTGGGGTTCGTGGTTATTCAGACAATGTTCGAAGACAGCTTGAAGACGAACCGATAAATGTCGTTTTCGATGCCGAGGGCAAGCCAAGTATTGACTCCCCGATTAAGGTAAGGGTTTTAAACTGATTTTTGTTAGCGACCAAGATTACGTCTGACGACCAATCAGTCTCATGCTCTTTTTCCCCACTGCCAACGCGGTTTTTCGCCTTTAAGATAACAAACCGCAAACAAAACGACGATGGAGAAAAAAATGAGCAAGTTGTTAAGCCATGCCGGACGAACATAATAGAGGGAAAGATAGAAGAAAATAATCCAGACAAGGAAAACCAGCCAGCCTTGCCAGGTGGCGGGCGCCCAACCCCAACCGTAGGTTTTACGTTTGAACCAAAGATCGGGAGTTAGACCGGACATGGTTGATTTTACCTTGTTTTTTGACTACCTTATGGGTGATGGTTGGGGGTGAATAAAGAGATATTGGAGCATGCTGGTATTATTATTGATAGATATAGAATAGTGAGCAGATTATGACAATAACTGGAATTTTGGGCCAGACGATATTCGGTTTGTTTGTCGGTAACCTTTTTGGGTTGATTGCCCAACTGTTTGGCCGTCAAAAGGAAGCGGCATTATGGGTAAGTGACTATTTTTACAGATACAACAAGAAAAATAAACCATTTGGAATACTGCTGGCTTCGGTGTTGTGCCTACTGATGGGACTTGGTTTTGGATATGTGACAGGGAGGGAAGGTGCTACTCTCCCTGTCTTTATTGCGGCGGGGTTGCTTTGGGCAATAAATTTTATAAGATTATTTGATCGGTTGTATGTGTTTTCAGATAGAATCGAGATCAAAATATTTTTTCACTGTTTCCACTCGGTACATTTCAACAATGTCAAATTAATTCTCCGCGATAAGAGGACAACAAAATATGCAGATATCATCTATTATGACCAGAAGTATGGGTTTGTGGGATTAACGGGTAATATCGGAAAAGATTGGTGGAAGATACCTGCTGAGGTTTTCCGTGATCCTAGTCTGAAGATTGACAACAAAGTACTTCATCCAAATTTATTTGAAGAATACGAGCGGATAAAAGAAACGCTACCCGATTACCCGATTAAACGCATCAAGAAAAGTTGGACAGAGATGAGTATGTGCGAAAAAATTTCCACCACCTTCTTAGTCTTTATAAATCCTTCTTTCTTTTTTGTTTTTCTTCCTTTTTTATTTGGTATTCAACGCAATTCAATAATTTTCTGGATATTAATGGAATTATCTAGAGTCTATTCTGATACATACATCAGATATTCTCCAAAAAATACCATATTTGATAACCCGCTAATGATGGTGGAAAACGAAAATAAATTGGTTAGGGTCTAGTCGATATCTTTGCCGACGACAAAATACCTGATTTCCTGTTCGTAGACGGGGACGAATTCACCCCGGAGGTTAACAAATCTAGTGCGAAAGTAGCCAGCCGGGCAACAACGCGGAGAATCATCGTCTGAAAGTCTCCACTCGACATAAAAACCGTCGGCAGTATCGGCGGTGACGATCTTGGAACCGTCTTCGTTGGCGGAAAAAATCACCAGATTATTTTTGATTATTGACGAGTGGGGCGAGCCGCCATCGGCCCGGCCAAAATCATTGGTGGTAATAATCTGCTCTTTCTGGCCATCGCCATCGACATCAAAACTATTGGAATCTTCAATTACCCGGCTTTGGGACAAAAAATGAAGAGCCAATTTCTGATAATCCTTGCAGTTTTTTTCAAATATTTCTTCTACCCAGGGGGAATCGAAGCCGACGGCCTGACCAAGCTGGTTTTTGACCTGGGAATAATCGGGGGGATTGATTAGCGTTTTTTGGCTAGAAAATTTTTTGATCCGAATATTGGTGGTCGGATAGGATTGATAGACGGTTTTGTTGTCGATGGAGGCAAGAGCATATCGATCCATCCCAAGCTTACCGGAGCCATTGTCATGGCCCCAAACAAGATCGTCGGGTGAAAAATAGTTTAGAGGCAAGTCGACTGGGGTAAATTGCAGACATTTTTGCCAATTTGCCTTCTCACAATCAACGGTTTGCGGCGGAGGAGATGGTGATGGTTTTTTGAATGACGAGTTTGTCTGTATCCAAAAAAAGGCGTTTGCCAAAATCAACAGGACAATAATGATATTTTTTTTCATTTATGTCTGATTTTTTTGCGTCATCAAAACAATAGGTACAATCAAGTTTACATCACCGCCTCCTTCGGAAAATGTCGGTTGGTGGTAGACTTAATCATGACGATGGAAGAACATAGAGAGATAACTGAAGACAAACAAGTTTTAAACTGCTGTAGCCGTGGCAAAAGTTGTAAATTATGCCTAGTGGCAATCGGAACACTGCTTTTGATTGTCGGCGGGATTGGCGGGTATTTTTTGGGCAAAAATCCGCAATTATTGGTAAAAAATGACCGGTTTTGCACAATGGAAGCCAAGTTGTGCCCTGACGGTTCTTACGTGGGTAGGGTTGGGCCAAATTGCGAGTTTGCCGAGTGCCCAAAACTTCAAATGCAACCCACAGAGATTTTAAATACTCCAGAGTCAGGAAATCTGGAAAGCAAAACCGCAAATTGGAAGGAGGCAGCGATAATTTTTGAAGGAGGAGAAAAAACGTATTTAATAAAATATCCGTCGGAATATTATCTTGCCAATAACATTTTGACCGCCTATGATCCGAATATCGACCCTAATGTTGTGGGGAAGGCCGGGTTTTACGATCTTGGCGGTAAATGCGATTTTATGCCGGCCAACGCCATCGACACCAAAGACACGGAACTGGTAAGCGAGGAAAACATTGAAGGCGGAGATCTGCCGATAAAAATGATTTTAAGAAAAGCGACCGTGGCGAGCCCCGACGATTTGTATTATTTTGAGATCGGGAATAATCCGGGTAAATTGGCGGCGGTTTGTTATGCCGACTGGCGCAAAGAAAATACGATTTTGATTGACATATTGAAAACGGTAAAGGCAAGGTAAGACCAGAAAAGATCCGGACTAAATCAGATCGTTTACTCGCCGGGGTAGTGAATGACCGGGGTGGGCATGGAGTAAGGAATGGGAAACTGGAAGGTGGAGATGATATCTTCCATGATATTTTTTAGTTCGGTGTTGGAACTGGTGAAATTGGCCCCAAGGCTGAAATAGTTGTCATCGTTGCCCTTAATGTAATAGCCTAAAGCTGTTTGGCCAGGGGCCATGCCCGGTCCTTCGTATCTGTCGACCTGTTGGCCATTAATATTTACAGTGGACTTAACAAAATTTCCCGATAGGTTGGGATACCTGGATAAAGTGAGGATACTAACGTATTCATTACTAATGACTGATTCGGGGGCAATCCTGACTACGGAGTAGTCGGGGTCCATCCTGACTTTCCAGGAGGGGGGAATTTTGATGGAATATTCAAAATGGGTATCATTAAAAGATAGCCAATTTGAGGGGTTGGAAAAGTCAGTTGTGGCCGAAGAGGGAGTGTCGGTCGGTGAAGATTTGACAGAAGGCAGGGTGCCCATAAAAGTGTCTTTATTCGTCGAAACAAAAACCGGCTGATATTTAATGCCAAGATAAAAGCCGATAAATGGCAGGGAGACGAACAGGGCGAGGGCTAATATTTTTGACAGAGGGGTAACGGTGACAAGAGATGGAGGTAGTTGCATGGATTAGTATTACACAAAAAACGACAGCGAGGAGATGATCATCGTTTAGACAAATAGAGGTCATCCACTTGGCCAAGATAATTTTTGATATTTTCGATTGCCAACCGTTGCCTTTTGTTTGAAACCTTGCCAAGATCAGACAAAAGCCGGTGAAAACTTTTAAAATCCAGAGAAATGCGGCGGCGTTTGATTCTGCTAGGATTCCGCTTTAGAAAATTTTGATGGACAAATTTTAAGGTGCGTAAAAAATCATTATTGTCCCATTTTCTGACAACGCCCTTGACGCCAACAAAAATTAAGTCGAGAAGCAAATCGATGTCTTTCTTGAGAGTGTGCGAATCGTGGATGTTTGGATTTGTGTTTTTGTTCAGTTTCCACTCCCCTATTTTGAGCAAGTCATTGCCCCATAAGATTTTTGATCCTTTTGGAATAATTGTTTCTGAAAATTGGGAAACATAATAATCGACAAGAAACAAACCAAACTTGGTGCGGTGGATGATCGAGCTTGAGTTGCCGCCAACCGGGCTCCAGGTTCTCGAGTGATGCTTGACCAATACCGGAGCAACACCAGCAAATATGCGGCTTAATATTTTTGTGATGTCGGGAATTTGGGAATCTTTAAAGGTAATCCAAACGTCTATGTCGCTAAACTCGTCTTTATATCCTTTGTGGCCGGAACCAAACTGATGGATGGCAACAGGGCTTAAAGATTTAAAGGTATCGATGATTTTCTCCAACAGCTGTTTTCTGCCTTCGACCCTAAGTTTTTTAAATTCTTCGATATCCACAGATTAATTATACGAAAAGACCGAATCCGGACAGCGTCGGGTCGGAGTTTAGACAAAGATAGGACAGCTATGACGACACAATATTTGGGCAGCTATTTGCGACGATCTTATGGGATGGTATAAATGATCTATGCAACCCCATATTTTTTCAAAATTTGTTAGTGGGGCCAAACAGTTTACTTTGGAATATTGGGATGTCGATGGCTTTTCTGATCTTGATTTTGGGAAGTGTCGGCAGGTGTACGGCGTCTGTTTTTACCAAAAAAAGATGGTTATTGTGTTTGATAAACAGAGGAAGTGCTGGAGCCTTCCAGGCGGTAAGCCGGAAAAAGGAGAAAATGTCGAGACGGCGCTAGCAAGAGAAATACGAGAAGAAACCAATACGACGGTCATCGGCTGGAAACCGGTAGGGGTGCAAAAAATTACGGAAGAAAACGGGGAATGGTTTTACCAGTATCGAGTGTGTTGTTGGGTTAAGCCAGTTGGCGACTTTGAGAGTGACCCAGCCGGGGCAATCGGGAAAATTAAGTTTATTAGGCCACTGGAATATAAAAAGTATTTTGACTGGGGAGAGGCGGGCGAGAGAATAATACGCCGATCACTTGGGATAGCGGCAGTAGAACTAAAACAGTTTTAGCAGTTCCTTTAAGATTATCGGGGACTCTGCGGATATGGCTTCTTGTTTTTCCACCTCGGTTCTTTCGCTGTTGGGTTTTCTCAATTTTGCCGATCCTTCCAGACTGCTCATCGGCCATCCGGGGATACGAATTTTTGAGGCTGGATAGAAGAACAAAATTTCATGATCCATGGAAACAATTTTGGTCTGGTCGTTTAGGGCCAAACAATAAGCAATGTGCCAACGGCCAGTTCTTTTATTTTCTGGAACAGTCCTGATTAAACCTTCCCAGTAGGCAAGTAGTTCGCCATCGGTGACTTCGTCTTTTCCGTTTATGCGGCGAACATGAGTGCCGGGCTGCCGATTATTGGGGAGAAAATCGACATATAAGGCCTCGTCTTCACAAAAAACCGGAAAGTCTGTTTGGGCAGAATAAAACCTGGCTTTGATCTCGGCATTGTTTTCCGCTGTCTCCCCTACCTCTACGGGTTTACCGACTATTTTGGTGTCGCAAAGACCAATAATATTGCCGACAATGCCGGTAAATAGGTGACGATAATAATCGACTTTTGCCGAATTACGGCTGGCAATTATGAGTTTTTTGATTCCCGGCATCAGGTTATTATATATTGACGATTTAACGACAGCTGGAAGTCGGTGATGAATGTTTCTAGAAGGAGAATAGGGAGTGGCCAAGACTAAAGCCTAGACGAGCCAATCCGCCGAATGCATAAACCCAACCAAACCAATGAAAAACCAGGCCCATGGCCAAACATATAAACAAAACTGGAGAGGACTTATTATTGGTCGCAAACGACATAAGAAAAGAACCAAAAAAGTTGAAAAGAAAGATAACAGACCCAAGGGTAGCATAGATAAAATCCGGGACGTAGTTTTGGGAAATCAGACAGACAAGAGAAGAGAGAATAAAATTAAGCAGAAAGTAGATAAAGGCGCCGCTTAAATAAACCTCCTGTTTTGTCCGAAAATCATATTCTTCTCTATTAAGCAATAACGGCTTGGGTTGGGTATGGAAAGCCTCAGGGCTGCCTTTAAGATAAAATTTCGGACGATAATGTTTTTGGGTTAACATTTGAACAATTTCATAAAAAGCAGAGTTTAGAATATAAAACAACACGGTTAACCTGGGGATTGAATCGTCTAAGGCGGAAGCAAAGACCCGGGCAAAGTGGGCGGTGGAAGCATAGATAATTGCCCTGTATGAGAATGGCAGATAAAACCAAAATAATTTTGTTAAAGACACAAAAGTAAGTTATTTAATTAGGCAACATATTTAAGCACAGCAAACTAATCAAAACAAAACTGACGAGTTTCGGACATAAAAATACAAACCCCCTTCAAAACCAACTGGACCGAATCGACAATATACATGTCGGCAGATGATTTCTCCGGGGGTTTGCACATTACTTAATCTGCGTTAGATGGCCATGTTGGGTCGAGGCATTACATCCCACGATATTGCCGACGCTCACCCATGCGGGCGGCTTGGAGCATCAGTGACTCCAGCTTCTCGACAAAACCACGGGGGACAGCCCCTTGCCGATATTGCCCAGACAGGTAACCAATACGAGTCGGCGCGACCACGCTTTTGGTCTGCAAGCGGTTGCCAGAAACGACCTGACCACGAAGGACGTCGTCAACGAATTCGGCAGGTGGAAGCCATCCGTGATCTGCGACATAGTGCAAGATCATGTCGGGCATCTCCCATATCCGACCGGATTCGAAAACCAGCGTCACGTCGCCACTACTTGTGTTTGGATAGCGGTTTCGGGCACCAGGTTTGCAGTACTCACAGACATGGAATCCCATTGTCATTCACCTCCTTTCCGAGGTAGTACGCGGTTTCTGTTTGGATAGGCTAGCGGACATCTCCGGAGGAACACGGCACAAGAAACGCAGATTGTGAATGTGCAGACAAGACAGGCCGGTTTGGATCAGATTGCGTTAATCTATTCAAATCTACCTATTTTAGCGAAGATTATATCCGGCCAAAGTGTTTTTGTCAAAAAATATGGGATAATTTGTTTGAATGTAGACTCGTTGGTTTCCAAGCTAACCTTACCCTCGTCGACGGAGACGTTGACGGTAACAGGTTAAAGCGCGACAATTGAAGCATGCTAAAGAATAAAAAAACATTGATAATAGTTTTACTGTTGATAACCCTAACTATTGCCTTTATTTTGGTATTTTGCCGCAAGTCAACTAAGCCGGAGGTGACCACTGACCCATCAAAAAACACAGCGAAAAGCGGTCAAACCCCAGACAAGAATAAAGAGAATTATTCAACAGAAGAGGAAAAGGTGGTGTTGAACTTTAAAGACAGACAGGTGGTAATGAGGGGCTTTCCGTTAATCTCTAAAGATTATGTCAAAATTTTTCGTTTTGTTTATCTGGGTATGGGCGGAGATGAGAATGACTTTGTTCAAAAAGAGGTCAGCGTTGACCAGCAGGGAAATTATTCTTATAAGTTATCGGCCACCAAAAACAGAATTTTTACCGGAGTCGGTAAAGACAATGAAGGCCAGCCAATCAAACAGACGATGGAAATCGTCCCCTTGGAAAATCTCCAGGAGATTAGTAATAATTGCCAAACTGGCGATGAAGATGTCAATGGCCTGGCGGCCAAGACAATTGATTGCCCGGATTTTATTTTGGCGGCTTGCTGGATACCGATTGACGAGAAAGAGGCGATTTTGTATCAACAAGAATCCGGAGGGAAGATGTATGAGGGGAATATGTGTGAAAATTTGAGAAAAAATGGGATCAATTCAATCACCTTTCAGCCGTATTAAGACTTTGGTTTGCCGAAATAAACGGCATTGGTAAGGCCTAAAAAAATAGATTAATGGTCTAATGGATGGGTATTTTGATTGTTACTTCCGCCTTAGATATTTGGAGTAAATCTTTTTTGCCGGCTTTGAGGCGAAAAAATTTACCGCAAATGACATGACGGAAGTAACGGATGGCGGCAGGGCCAGAACGATCGGAAGCCCGACCCTGCCGCATCCTTTGCGCATGGAAAAGACTAGCTTGCGTCTTCGAACATCTTTTCCAGGGCTTCGCGTGACCTGGTGTAGTAGGCCAGCGGGTCATCGCCTTGAGGGTCGATATCGTGTTCGGCGACGATAGGCATGCCGGAGGCGGCGATCAGATTGACCGCAGCCTGCTGGTCAGCCAAACGTGCCAGGCCACCGGCACCCACATACCAGTCGCGGTCGTCTCCCGGGGTTCCTTCCAAGACTTCGCCCGTGGCTTCGTCGATCTTCACGATGGCAAGATCGGCCGAATTGGCATGGAAAAAGCCAGTAAAGAGCCCGGCTTCGGAGGTGAGTCTGGTCCCCTCCTCAACGGTGCTACCGCCGATGAGCAAATGGGCCCACTCGTTGTTGATGACCATGACCCGTCGGCCAAAGACCTGGTTGACATCGTGGCAAAAACGGATGGCGCGGCCGATGGTGTTGATGTAGTCCTGACCCGGAACTTCCGGTTTCCATTCCAGCCACACCAAGGGCTGATCGCCGGCAACCGCAATGCCATAGTTGTCATAGAGGGTGCGCTCGGCGAGAGTGACGATATTGGACCAGGATTCGACCAGGTAGTCCCAGGCATCGGCAGACGAGAAGGCATCGTCGTCTTCGACTTTGCCGTGATACTGCCTTTTTGAGTCCCACGCCGGCCACCAGATACAGATGCCCAGGCCAAGATCCCTTGCCTTGAGAAGCTGTGTCTTGACGATGGCGTTCACGTGCATGGTTTCGTACATTTCGCTGACCGAACTGTCGGGATTGAGCAGGGCGCCACAGTGAACCGACGGCAGTCCGAAAGCGGGAACGGTGAGGGCGGCGACTTTGGGATATTCGCCACTTTCGATGCCCAGGACAAAGTCCGCCCACGAAACGGCATTGGGACTGTTGAAAGGCGCATATGCCGCCAGGTTCGTGCCTACCTCGTGCCAGAGATGCGCGGAAGTCAGATCGTTGGGAAAGGCGCGCTTTATGAGCCGTAACCTTTCGTCAACACGGGTGATGCCGCCGACGATGGTGCTGCCGCCAAACTTCGGGTGGGCAGCCCTTGGCCCAAGCGTCCAGCTTGGCCAAGAATGCAGACGATTGACCGATGACATGTGATTCCTCCCTTGTGATGCTTCGGACACACTTATGGCTCCCCAAGTCCAAGCTTGAGTAATTTGCGGACGGCTTGCCTTAGCCAAACATCGGCCCGCCCGGAGGATCCTTCTTTAAAGGATCAAGTTATTTCTCCTTTCCTCCTTTCAACCAGTTTGTGGCTCAAAGGAGAAAAGGAGAGGGGGTAATTTGTCAAATACCCATCCATTAGACTGTTAATGTTCAGTTATAAGACTAGAAGTGATTTTAGCCTTAGAATGAAAAATAATCAAGAATACCAAACAATTAGTGATTATTTAATTGATTTTATAAGACTTAGGATGCCAATCAGTGATTACCTTTCTCCGCTTACCCCCGCTGTCGGATTACGGCAACCGGGACGAAGTATCCAAAAACCAAGGCAGGGTGATTAATGTTTTTTTGGGGGGGAAGGCGGATTATTCAGAAGTTTCCGTTGCCAAAGTCAAACTGACCAGGGTTTTGCCGGATTGATCGTTGGTGTTATTTTCACCAATGATCACCATGGCGTTTTGATCGGTTTTGGAAAAACTCAACATTTTCCCTTCGCCGGTGTCTACCTCCACCGTCTTCTTCCAGCCATTGGCAAAGAAATTCTTATACTTAGTGACGATCTCTTCCTGACTGGAATTGGTGACATAGGTCACCGATGCCCCCTGATCCGAAGATGTGGACATAATTATTTTGGCGTCGATGGCTAAAATCAGTTCTTTGGGAAAATTATCGGGTAATTTTATTTCGCTACCGGCAGAAAATTCCGACTGACCGTCTTCGGTTTTGATGATTACCTTGCCGTTATTTGAATCGACATCGATCTTGCCGCCACTTTGCGACTCAATTATCTTTTCGGCGATTTTGTTGCTGGCGTTTTGACTTACTTTTTGTCCAAGATTACAGCTACTAAGAAGCAATGATGAGACCAGAACCATCCCAGTAATTATTTTTTTGTTCATAACGCATTATATACTTTTTTATGGTTAGCCGTCGCCATGTCTATTCTCTAACCTTGACAAGATAGACTCAATAAAAAAATACAGCAAGAATAATTCTGTTAGCATTAGTCATGAAGACATACAACAACAATAAATTAATAGAAAGTTTTATTAAAGGGAAAATTGCGGAATTGTTGTTCGAAATGATGATTAGAGACGACCCAAGACACACCTTCACGATTATTCCTTTCGGATATGAGAGAACTACTCCAGAACTAGCACAATACAGAAAATTGATTAAAAACTACGGAGTGTTGACGACAATCAAACAATCACCGGATTTCATATTAATCAAAAACGACAAAACCGAAGTACATTTTGTCGAAGTGAAATATAGGAAAGAGCTTAACGAAAAGACTGCTCTCGGATTACTTGAGGACGCGACAAGCGTGATTCAATGTTGGCAGGAAACATGGTTTTTTGTGGCCACTCAGGAAGGATTTTATTTTGATTCCGGAAAAGAAATAGTTAGAAACAACGGATTTGTAAAAAAGTTGAGCAAAGAAATTGTTCCACAAGAAACTCAAAATAAATATATGAATGTATTGAAAAAATTTATAATAACAGATAAAAAGGCTTTAGTTGTTGAAGATAAAAACTTTTAGTCAGATTGATTTAAGGTCACGAAGTTATTGATTGTGTAAATCAATATTCCATGAAACTGTAAATTGAGGAGTTATTTTGTTGCTCTTATTGTTAATTTCAGCTTTGTATGACTGAAGTTTATAATATTCACTATGGCAGCAGATGTTGAAAGATTAAGGGTGATTAATATTCCGGGCAAAGATCTTGGCCGAAGTGGGAACGAGAGTATTGAAGTCCACCCAATAGATGATAAATGGTTGTTGACCAAAGAGAGAAACTGGGAAGAAATTGATTGGGCTTTAGAGGGACGGCTTGCAGGAATTCAGCAATCGCTGGCAGGTTTCGAAGGAGAACCAAACCAATTAGCAAAAAGCTATGGGATAGATAGACCAATTGCCGGAAATGTGGCAAGATTAATCGCATATGTGGAGATCTTGAACGAATACAGAATGGTGGAAGGATCGCACAAAAGGGTGGCAGAGGCGAATAGAGATCTATACGAACAAGAGAAGAGCCAGGCAAAACGTAGCCAATCGAAAGGAAGATATCAAAAAACGATTACCGAGCTCAGAGAAAAATATGACCCAGAGATTGAAAGACATTCAGCAAGGGCGGGAGAGGCGGTAGCGATAAGAAATTTATTTTTAAGAAAGATGGCCATGGATGTCTTTTCAGTAAGAGGAAATGCCACCAATACGGGCGAGCCATTGGTGGTTCAAGATCTAGCAGGGACTTTGACGGGTGCAAAAAAAGTATTGGCAAAAAGTGGCGGAGGACAACGAGTGGAATATATGGTGGATTCTTTATCGGCATATATCGAGAAGACGGCCGATAACAAATTGTTCGCTAGATATGCCTATCGAGAGAGTCCAGTGGTGGCGATGGGCTTGAGAGATTGCCAAGTGCTTGGAGAGGGCTTGGCAATGACGGCAGGGGAAAGAGGCCAGGAATTACAAAAGTTGGGCCATGCCTATTTAGATTTTTTGACTCATAGGGCATCCTACTTGTCTACTTCCCGGGTAAGTGAAGACTATCCCCACTTAAGTTTGATTTATGATTTAACAATGGCGGCACTATACGGTAATAACGTACCAGTTCTGGAGACGGTTAGTAACCAGATAGACAGAAGATATGGTCCGATTGTAGCCAGAAGAGCACTGGACGCGGAAATTGGTGCAGCATCTAGAAACCTAAAGCGAGCATTAGACGAAGCCCAACTTGAATTTGCGCAAATAACTGGACTTGTCGAGGCTAACAGTACAAGCAGAGAAATTGTAAATAGATGTGGACAAAGGGTTGAGGTTCGTCTCTCTCAATTTCTTCCATTTAACGAGATGGTTGGAGGATATTCGGAATACGTGACGATTGGCCGCTCGTCAACAATAAATGCCATTAAGGAAAGGTGGGCGGTGCTTAGCCCACGGTTGAATCCGGGCGAAGCCGAAATACTGGGATCGCTGTTACCGAGATTATCGTCAACGTCAGAGTGTGACCTGTTAACAGCGTTGAGGAGAATTGCCAGGATAACATTATATCCAGGGGGCGTAACCAGCAAAGATGTCCCCAGGAAAGGGGTGGCTCAGAAAGTAAAGGTCCTTCGCGAATTTGATGCGGCACTATTGGCTAAACCTTTGACCGAGAAAGAGCAGTTTGAAGCGGAAAGAACAAATCTATATTTAGCGAATTTTTTTAATGAAACACCGGAAACGCTAGAAAGGCTAGCCAGAGAGAACGCCTTTTTGTGGGACGAGATACTTAATAATTCACTGTGGTTTGTTTCACCGAGGGGAGACCAATTCCCTTTAACACTGAACCCTGAATTGAATCTACACGGGGTTGATTCTATGACGTTTAGGATAGACAGGGACAGACCCAGAGAACACAAGCTGACTTTAATAGTGAATGGGGTAGATGGCTCGTTTGATTTTTGGCTTGACACAAAAAGAAATATACTTGATAGAGCAAGGAGGCCAGTGGTAACCGACCAACGAATCAGAGAAAATTTCATAAATTTTGCGTTGAGAAGACTATACCTCATAAGCTCAGGATTGCTTGGCGAAGATACGTATGAGACCGAGAGAAGTGCAGAGGCAAAGGAGGGTTTAGAATTGATATATCGCAGAGCACACTATCGAGTTTTATCTTCCACTGAAAGACGAAGAATCACAATGGAGTCAGAAGGGGCTCAAGACCACGCTGTATTGGTTAAGAGAATATACGGAATTGATATTTATGAGGAAATGAAAAGGCGTAGAGCGATAGGCACGCTAAGGCAGGACCAATATTTAACGTTTGTTAAGGAGACTGAACCAAAAATTAAAGAGGTGCTGGTATTACCAAATAAGTTAGCATATGATCCTGATTTGGTGAGAATACCTGAATAGTCACCCCGATTTTGCCAAGTTTTTCTTGTTTTATGCCTGCCAGAACAGCGAAGTTATCCTGAAACTATCTGACTTTTTTAAGGACCAAAAACCGATTAGAAAAATAATCTGTCTGAAGATTGTGAGAATCGGCGATTTGGGATAATTGGGGTAATAGCTGGCGGGTAATATTTGTTGTTTTCCGAAGTCGATCATATTTGGTTAAATAATTGCTGATGATAATTCTGGCATTAGGAGTGATTAGTGTTTTGGCGGTGGTGAAAATTTTGTTAATTTTATTGACAAATTGGGGATCCTGGTAATCAAAAAGCCGAATATTGTTCATTAATTCGGAGTAATTTTGGTCACCGTCGGAAAGCATGGCGGCTAATAGATCATCAAACGAATGGTCGAAGATCAACAAATCGCTTTGACCACGGTACTGAAAATAATCCTTCTTGACAATATTGGTTGAAAAACGAACGTTGGTAAGTGATGATGGCCTAACATCAGAACAATCGACAGAGGTATAAGACCCCCGAAAGGAGAGCAACTTCAAAATTTTTTGAATGCGGTTAGAATTCCCTGCCCCGATTTCGGTAATTGTATAGGCATGGTTTAGGTAACCAGTGGTGGAAAAAAATTTAATCCAATACATGAGGCGGATTAACTCTTTAAACATCCAAGATGATTATATAATCTTCGACTGACCCAGCCGGCCTAGAAGCCGGAAATATTTTATAGCAGAAAACCTAGGGAGCGATTTTTGGATTATAATCTCGCGGCAAGATGGCACCAGGGCTATATCTTTTTAATAGTCTTTAGGATGCTGTCGAGTTTTTCTCCGGTGATGTTGTTGTCTGGCTGCCAAATTCCATCGAGGTTTGCCGGGACTGGTTGAGTGCTTTTTTCAATAATCCAGTCAAGGAGGTAGACGTCCCCATCAACAACGACGACGTCGCAACGGACGGCTCCCCCGCAACCATTGTCGACAATCTTTATATCTCCAACCATGAATCGGGCTGGTTCGTAGATGAAAGAACTTTTGTATGGGGGGTTAATCTCAACGTTAAGACCAACAAAAACCGTATATGGTTGGTAGTCGGTTTTAATTATAAAATAATCCTTGCGGTTGTTTATCGTTTCTTTTTCTGTGACTTCCCAGTTTGAGGGAAAAGTTAAGCTAATCCCATTAAAATCAATCAGGTTCCGGGAAAATGAAGAGACACCCTGGGTGACAATCGGGGTAGGGACAACTGACGGGTGAACTATATATCTTGTCGGGCAATTTGCCATCTTTTCAGCACCATCAACATCGGTCAACCGATAATATTTAAATCCTAAATAAAAACCGGCAAACGGCAAAGAAACAAAAAGAATCAAGGTGATGGATTTTGATAGCGGGGTAATTTTGGTAAATGGTTCGGCTGATTTCATACATAAGTCTCTCACGATTTACTGATTTTCGCCAATCAACTCTACTCCCAGCCTTGCAGAAAATCAGGAACGTCGTTTGTGGGTTATATATTTGTCTGCCAGCAAGGGGGAGACGACTAATGACAACAAAACAAAAATCCAGGTCTCCCCTTGCCAAAAGTAGTAGGTTTCAACAACCTGCTCGAAACTCAATTTTCGGACATAAATATTCATAAAACTCTCAAAAAAGATGGTCATTATTACCCACATAATCCCGACTTTAACCAGATCTTTTGGTGAATATTTTTCTTTGACCGTTTTGAGAAAAAGATAGATGACAAAATAAAAACCAAGAATACCTGTCAGAGAGCTAATTTGATGTGCCCAGTTGCCAATATAAGGGGTTAATAAAGGTTTGTAGGTAGCCTCCCGGATAATAGCGTTGACAAACGCCACCAACAGAAGGACAAACCAAAACTTAATTGCCTTTAGATAAAAAATGTTCATTGGTTAATTTATATCTAATATTTAACTTCAAATTCGATGTTGGCCAGGGCTTGATGGTTTATCAAAAAGTGATAGCGATAAACACCCGGGTCTAAATTTAGCATCCCTGCACCGGCGCCAAATTCGTGGCAGTTGATATTTGGAGACGGAGTGGTGTCAAAGACAATACCGCCTTGTTGAAAGGCTGTTTTGTTGGTTTTGGCGTCGATGATTTCGACGTCAACCGACGTCAATTTAATTTTGGGAATGATCACAGAACAAAATTTGTCGGTGCGGCGGGAGAAGGTGACTGTTTTTTGGACGGTCGCCATTTCTATGCCGACGCCACGGGGAATTTTGGCCAAATAGAGGTCGGTTAAAAAATCATTGGCGTTAAGAATAAAGGATTCTGCTTTTTGCCCGGACTGGTATTTGGATTTGCCAACGTCGACACCCTTAACGATGCCGATAATATCACTTCCAACTATGTCGTGAAGCAACTGGGGGGCTTTTTCGTCGGAGATTTTGTAGACAATTGGGTCAAGCGGGAGGCGATGGCGGATGACGCCAAAATGCGGGCTCGAACTTTCGTTATATAAGACTACCGCGCCCTCTGTCAGATCAATGTCTTTAAAGCAACGATTGATCGCTACCTGGCTGCCGGGGGTAATCAGGGGATCCATTGACTTCCCGTCAACTTTGATCGAGAAGCGACAAACCAGATTGTCAACCACCGCCAATCTACCAGTTAGAAACGGAAGATACCTGACGGGAAGGAATTTGACCCACAGGGGGAAAGAGAAAACCAAGACAAGCAGTACGGCCAAGAAATACGCGATTAGCTTTTTGACGATTCGCACACTTTTATTTTAGTCCAATTCCAAAACCACGAACAAGGCAAGACTGACGCCAGAAAGAAGAGAAGATTATTTAAATAATTTGCTATTTTTGACCTCGATTAATAAGAATATCGCGTAATAGAGTTGCAGCCACGACCAAATGAAGGAATGATATTGCGGACTATCGACTAGGTCATTCGGCCGCAAGAGAGGAAAAGCGATAAGACCCAAACAATACGCGACAGAACCGCTGACCAGCCAACGGTTGAAAATGCCAGAAAGATTCTTAGATGACTTTTCTTTTTTTACGGCCATTTATTTTTGGTGCGATTTTACCTTCTTTTTCGAGTCTGTCGAGTATGCGCTGGGTTCTGGCATAACCAACATCAAGCTTCCGCTGCAGCCAGTTAAAACTTACGTGTTTCCTTCCTTGGATCAGGTTAAGGGTGTCAAAGTATGCGGGATCATGACCGAACTCACCTAGCTGCATGTAGGTGATATATTTTTCGATCTTAATAATTGACGTTTCGAGATGGGTGATCTTCTTTTGCAATGCGGTGATTTTGTCTGTAATTGTTGCCTGCCTCATAAAACAATATTACCAAAGACAGATATGAGATTTGGGGCTGCTAAAAGTGCAAGGGAAAGTTGGCCGGTACTCAAAAAAGCGGAACGATTTTAGAGTTGATAACTTTTGCACCATAAACATTTCAAGGTAGTAGACCGGGATAATAATAATAGATAAAATTGGCTTAATGATGAAAGAAGGTCTGAGCCTTGCAGGCCTAGAAGAGATGGTGAGGCCTCAGATAGTTCATGTGAATGAGTCCTTAACGGCAATTACCGGACAGAGAATTCCGCCAATAGATGGTTCCAAGGTCAAGTTTATTACCGAAGCCCAAGCCGTCGAGATTGCAGGAGCAACAGGACAATATATTTCTTGGGCTTTTGCTTATAAAGACTCGATTTATTATGTTAAAGAAAAAATAAGAGAAAAAGAAAGATCAATCGCAAAACTTCCCGAACCATTTGGTAATATGTTTCTAAGATCAGTTTTCGCCTTGGCCCATGAAGGGTTACATTTAGGGGTAAATAAATTTACGGGGGGACCAGTTTCGAGAGATATTGCGTTTACCTGTTGGGATGCGCTTTATGAGGAGACGGTTGAATTAACTGAAGATTCGGAAGTCCCTCCCGGAGTTAAAGATCAGTTCAGAAAAGTAAATCAATTACTTAAAGATAGAGAAGCCGCCCGCGTAGTTGTTAGGGGGGCGACTTTGACGATGGGCACAAGAAATTCAGTATTGTATGAATTCGGGAGACAACAAGACGAAGATCTGGTTGATTATATGGCGACAATGGTGTTTGAAGATGTGATGATAAGAAGGACTGGAGCTTTGCCAGACGAAATGAGGGCCCGAAAAACTTGGTTTTTGAACGGAGACAATAGGAGAACGCTGGAGCCTGATTTTATAATAAATTTATGGAACCAACTGAAAGGGATAACCGGTGGTAATTCTCGAGAGAGGTTTATGGATGCCTATTTTGGAGGAAGATTTTACGAAGAGTTTGCCGGAGGCTTGGACGAGGAGGAGAGATTAAAATTTAGTTGTTATGTCGTACTTGAGGAAACTGGAAAAGCCTTGGAGGTAGTGGCCAGAAAGACAGGCGAGGCGGATTGACCAAGGATGACTCCAGCTGTACCGAAAAAACCGGACATTCCATCCGCCAGCAGGCGGATGAGTGATAGGCGTAGCGGGTGGGTGTGGTCTTTATCAGACTTCTTAAGCTTGGAGCTGACAACCTGGGAGTCTAACTACTATGTTTTGGTAAACGTATAATAAGGAAATGAGATTTTTCTGGATAGCAATCGCCCTATTAGCTGTCGGATTAGTGGTTTATATAAAATCGGACGGAAATACCCAAGGCATCAAGGACGAATTAGTTCCGACAGGAACTCCGAAAAATTATGATTTACCAGAAAAAGTAGAATGGGCGGTACCCTTTACGCCTCAAGCTCCGACCGGGAAATGGCAAGATGTAAAACTGGGAAACGGGTGCGAAGAAGCATCGATTTTGATGGCTTATTGGTGGATTAAAGGACGGGAAATTGAACCGGCGGCAGCAGCCAAGGAAATCGAAAAGATGTCGGACTATTCATTAAAACTTCTGGGCCATTTTCATGATATTTCGAACGAAGATACAATTAAGCTTTTTAGGGAGTATTTTAAATACGAAAATTTGTTTTTGGATAAAAAAGTCAGTGTTGAAAATATAAAGAAGATATTATCGGAGGGGAAAATTTTGATGGCGGGGGTTAACGGAGATTTGTTGACTAATCCTTATTATCAAATACCCAAACCGGCAAACCACAAATTAGTGATTATCGGCTACGACGAGAAAAAGCAGGAATTTATCACTCACGACCCGGGAACATCAAGAGGGAAAGGTTACAGATATGATTACCTTAAATTAATAGAGGCGATTACAGACTACCCGACCGGATATCGGGAGTCTTTTGAAAAGGTTGAAAAGTCCATAATAATTGTAGAAAAAACAATTTAAGGGTTGGAGAGGGAAAACACTTTTGTTACCGGCTGGGCATTGGCTGACTACTTAAACTGCGAAAAGGCCCCGCCAATTCCATATCTGCCCGGGCCGGTTGATTATGTGAACACCTGGCTTAGAACAAACCCCTTGCCCTTCCCCGACCATCAACATGCTTAAATTTTTATACCCCTCTTTTGAACCTCCTCGAGAATCTTTCCATCAAGGGGACGGCAAGCACAATTCCTGGCGTGTTCAACATGCCACCTAACTTTTTGTTCCAGTGTTGGGTTTTTGGGCATTTTGTTAGATAGATGCCAATCTTTATTAATATTCATGATTTGATCCTATCAAAACCCGGATATTCCAGATCTGCTCCTCTACCAGGAGAGTACAAGTTGAGGGAGCGGGNNGCGGATACCAGTATAAGTATATTCGATAAGACCCTTTTGACTCAAGTTAAAAATCAGTTAGAACTAGTAGAAGACATAGAGAAAAATAGCTACAAAGCTCCCGATTTTAATAAGGAGGTGGTCGAATATGGCTCCAAACGAACTATACAGGCTTAGAACAAAAGGTAAACAATATA
>DCTR01000011.1 GCA_002329385.1 Candidatus Shapirobacteria bacterium UBA1435 | reverse complement strand
TAGCCGCGACAATTTGGTTGTTCTAGAACAAGCCCTCGGCCTAAACCATCTTCTCCGGTCTCTCCCCTCCGCCTCTACTGTTTTTTCCTACACCCATCTGGGCAAAAAAACCCAAAAAACACTTTCTGAAGGCGAATCTTACCAGATTATTCTTAACCCGGCCGACATTAAGGACTTTAGTCTCGAGCCGGTGTCAGGACAACTGTCCCTGGTCGCCAGATGGTGGCAAAAAACCGATCCTTCCGCCGTCAACCCCAGCACCCAGGCGTCAGTCTCCATTCGTTTGTCTTCGCCTTCGCCCCTGACTATTGGCGACTTTGTCGATATTTTTGTCGACTATAAACTTTCCTCTAATCCTTCAAATCAGCCGTTTCTGGTAACTTTAAATCTTCCTTCTACTCTCCGTTATGTCAATTCGCCTTATACCTATCGTCCTTTACTGCCAAACGATGAAAATCACTATAGCTGGCCCTACCAGGTCAATGGTAATCAGTTGACTTTTTGGTTGCCACCCGCCCAGCCAGAAGACAATCAAAAGGATCCCATCCGGCTTTTGGTTCGGTCTGTCAACAAGGGTAATTTTATCTTTGAACCGGCGATCATTTATGGATTTGATAGCCCAGAAACCATCAATTTTTCTCCATCTCTCGGCAATATTATTGTTGAGTAGTCTGGCGGCTGTTGCCGGGTATTTTCTGTTGAGACCGCCACTGCGGGTTTTCATTGTTCCCCAGAATTCAGAGCACAACCCCCAAATCCGCCAGCTACTTTTGGATAATTATTCTTCCAAAATCAACCGTATTGTCATTCTGGGTACTAACCACCAGGATGTCGGCCCTTTGCTTATTGATTGCCAATCTTCCGGCTATGATTTGTTGGTTGCCCGCGAACACAGCTTTGTTAATACCAAAAAGGTGGCCAAGTCTGTCTATCCCCAAGCCGATATCCATGGTTTTATTTTTCGCCCTCGCCACCACTACCCCTCTCTAATTAACGACGTCAACCGCCTAATCAGTCCCTTGAATGACCGCCAGACTCTGTTTTTAGTTTCAGTTGACTTTGCCCACTACCTTAACCAGAGTCAATCACGTGACAACGACATTAGCACCCTTAATTTGCTCAGACAACAGGATTATTCACGTCTATCCTCACTCACCTCCACTCACACCGATTGCCCCGACTGCCTGATTGCCATCCTCCATCTTTTTGGCAGCCGTCGGCTTGAGGTTATTGATTGGTTTTATCGGTCAGGCACCAGCTATTACTTTATCTCCTTATAGCCGGATTTCTCGCCCAGGGGATATCGCACAAATCGCCAAACCGGCTTTTGCTGCACAATTGTGTATTTCCAGCCCATCTGCAAACCTCCAGCCTTCCGGGTGATATTCCGCACAGCCCTTCTGCCGGCATGCCGCCGTATTTTTCCACCAGCCGCCTCTCTTCCTCAGTCAGTACGGTATATCTCGTCCACAAAAATCCGCACTCCGGTATCGGCATTCGGTCTTCTCTGCCGATGTCACCCAACAACGCCTTCGCCAATTTTTCAGACAATTTTCCCACTTTGCCGATTTTAACATCCCTACTCGATCTCTTCCAATATCCCCAAATCCTCTGTTGCTTGTGGTTGACTGCTTCCGGTTTTTTTGGTTGGACTTGCCGGTTGGGTTGGATAAAAAAATGTCCATGAATCGTGCACCTGATCAAAGACTCCTTGCCAGAATTCCGATTTTGACTGGTCGCCTCTGATCAAAAACAAAATCTGATCGTCTATCGACCCCACCAATATTTTTCCCTCTTCCCCAAAAAGGATTTTCTTTGCCGCCTTTCCTCCCATTGTCGTTTCGATAATATTTCCACCCTTTAGGCTTTCGTCGTATTTTACCCAAGCTTCAACGTTGTTGTATCTGGTGTCCACTGCTGTAATCTGGATTTTGCCCTTTTCCTGTTTGGCGGTGATTTCTATATTGGCGTAACTGTTTTTATCGTCTGTATTTTGGGTTAATTCCAGACCGCTTGGGTATTGAAAAATAAATCCGGCCTCGTCTTTCCAGGTTTCCATTTTTGGACTTGGTGTTGGCTCTTTCTTGACTTCTGCTGTCGTTGGCCTCGCCTCCAGTTGATCGTTTTTTCGCCCCGGCGGCTCACTTAAGGTTTTATTCAAAACCACCACTACTCCCGCAATTGCCACCATCGCCAACACCCCAAGCGGTATCAAAACTTTGTTTTTCACTGTCTTTAGGGTATCATATTTGTCAGTGAAAAAGAATATTTTATTGGTTCTACTGGTTCTGTTTTTCGCATCGGCTGGCCAGTCTCACGCTCTCAAAAAGCGTGTCTGGAACTATTCCAAGGTAGCAATTGCTTCCGGGTCCAAGCCGTCGGTTGGCGCCCGTCTCTCTTCAGATCGCCAGAGTATTGTTATTACTTTCCGTCAGGTTCTACTTACCACCTCTGTTACCTACGAACTCACCTATCTTGGTAACGATCTTGAGCAGGGGATATTTGGTACTGTCAAACCGGAAGAAGGCAATCTTGTCTCCCGCACCCTCTATTTTGGCACCTGTTCCAAAAATGTCTGCACCCCCCACCGCAATCTCAAAAACGGCATCCTGCTGGTCAGCTACCGCCTCCAAAACGGCACCAGTTTTTCGCAAAAATTCCGCGTCAGACTCTAGCCGTCTATTTATGATCCGATCCCTCAAAACCATACTTCTTGCTTCCTTCGTCTATTGTTTTACTTTTGGCCTATTGGCCGCCGTTTCTATTTTTGTTCCCTACCCTTATTTTTCATCTTTTCTCACCATTTCTGCCGTTTTTTCCATCTTCTTCTTTGCCGTCGTTTTTAGTCTGGCCATGCCGCGGCGGTCAGTTGCTTTTGCCGTCATCTTTTTTCTTGGTTTTCTGACTGCCTATTTTCCTCTTGGTCTGCCCATGTCGGACGACCGCAGTTTTTGCCCCGGTTCAAACTGCGGGCAGCTCCACCCCGACCTGGCCAGCTCCTATTTTTTGGTCCGCGGCCTTCCTTTTGTTTGGCAGGGCTACGCTTCACTGGTTGGTGATTTCGACGGTCGGTTGATTTATGCCCCTTTTTCTGATCTCGGTCGCTACCAGGGCAATTGGTGGCAGCCGGTGGCTTTTTGGCCAAATCTTTTTTTAAACATATTCACCATTACTCTCCCGGCAAATTTTTTTGTCTTTTTTCGTTCTTATTTTTACTCCCCCCAGGTTGACAAAAAGGCTAAAAAAGCCTATAATATATAAATATATAGTTACATCATAGCTATATACCCGGACTCCGGCCATGGCGGCCATTTGTCCGTTTTTGTTCTTTGACAAGCCAGCAGTTCACTGCACAACTTATTGGGGCTAGCCGAAGCTCCAGCAAGTTGTGCAGTTTGACAACAAAACTCTTTTGGAGGAGGACAACATGAAGTGGAGAGGGATCGTTGCTTTGCTCGTTTTGGTGGCCACCCTGGTCACCGCCGGTTGCGCCAGCGCAGATAGCGGCACCACCAAGCCCGACTTGCCCAGCTGGGTCAAGCCAGGAGTGTCGGTCTTGCTTAAGGGGCAGGGCATTTATGGCCCAAGCTCTGCGCCTGGCTCGGACGTCCCTTGGGGGAGAAGTAGTGGTTTTGCCACCATCACCCGGCAGACATTCTCTATCGGTCGGTCCGGGTATGCCAGATACTACGATGGCAACTGGTGGGTTCGCTGCGTTGCTCCCAAGCAGGGGTGGCTTGACGGTGAAAACACCGCCTGGTATCGCGTTACGGGAGAATATCCCGACGTGATTCAAGCGGAGGAATCCACTGCCACCCCCACCTACACTCAGCCCGTTTTGGCCACCACCACTACACCCGCCTCTGCTATCCCCACCCCCGTCCCTTGCCGGGTCAATGTCGTCGTCGTTTCGGGCGACACGCTGTCCGGCTTGGCGCACAGATATCTCGGGGATGCCAGCAGGTATCCGGAGATTATGGCCACCAACGGTCTGTCCACTACAGCCATTTGGATTGGCCAGCATCTCTGTATTCGCTGATATCCCGTCCCCTTCGACCCATGCGGTGTGCCGCTCCCCCCTGGCACACCGCATGGTGTCCCTCTTCGATTTTTACTTTACTGCTGGCTTGTCTCTCTTTCCACCCTTCTTCTTATCTTCTGTACAGCTGACCTCTCTCTTCTATGGCGTCTTCATGGTCTTCCCGCCAAATTTTTTGGAAAGCCTCTTCTTGATTTTTCGCTTCACCGCTTTTTATCATAGCCTCAATTCTTCTTTGCACGCCTTCCGTGATTACCGGTAAAGCGTTTGTTTCTTGTTTGGCCGGCGGAATGTCAAAATTAAACCTACCCTGAACTACTCCTGTCTGTGCTGGCCTGACCTTTTCCGGGGTTTTTCTTCCCATGGACATATTTTACAACATCATTTTTTGTCTATCGCTTGACTTCGGGTTTTATTCGGGTATAACTTTAAACATGAACACCAAAGTCGACTCTCCTGTTGTCGTCCATTTCCTTTTCGACCGTCCCTGTTCGCTTTCCCGCCCTACAAAATTGTTCTGGCACGGCAGGGAATATCCTATCACCAAAATTGGCCTTCACCACACCTATCGCCAGGGCAGTGTTCTTTTTCATGTTTTTTCCGTCATCTCATCCGACACCTTCTTTCGCCTGGTTTTTAATAGCCAAAACCTGTCTTGGTTGTTGGAGGAGGTTGGTGATGGCCAGTCCGGTTAATCATTTTGACCTGTCTTTCAATCCCAAGCCTTCTTCCGTCATCCACATTGATCTTAATTCTTGTTTTGCCACTGTCGAGCAACAGGCCAATCCATTCCTGCGCGGTCGTCCTATCGCCGTTGCCGCCTACAACAGCCCTCGCGGTTGTATTCTCGCTCCTTCCATCGAGGCCAAAAAGCTGGGTGTTCGGGTTGGCATGCGGGTTAAAGACGGTCTTCGTCTTTGTCCTGACCTGCAAGTCCTCATTCCCGACCCTGGTAAATATCGGGCCATCCATCACCGGCTGAATCGTCTTTTAAACCGGTATTCTTCCAGAGTGTTTCCCAAGTCAATCGATGAATTTGTCGTCGACCTTACTGGTTTTTCCTCCCTAAACAATGGTATTTTTGCCGTCAGCCAGGAAATCAAGCTCAAGATCAGACAGGAAATAGGGGAGTGGTTGACTGTCTCTATCGGCATCGCCCCCAACCGTTTTTTGGCCAAAACAGCCTCCAATCTCAAAAAACCTGACGGCCTTGAAGAGATTAACCGCCTAAACTTTTTGGAAGTTTATTCTCGCTTGGCTTTAACCGATCTTTGCGGTATTAATCATCGTCTGGCCGAAAGGCTTTGCCGCGGTGGCATTTTAACCGTTACCCAGCTTTTTGACTCCAGTCCAAGCCGCCTTAAGTCGGTTTTCCGCTCTGTTTGTGGCTATTATTGGTACCTAAGGCTTCGCGGCTGGGAGGTTGACGACTCAATTTCTTTCCGAAAAAGTTTCAGCCACATCNNGTGGTCTTAGCCTTTGCCTTTTATATCGGCGCCGCAATCTTTGGCATCAATCGATTTCTTTTGATAACCCCGTTTTTGCCCCTGCCGACTTTTTTCGTCTTGCCTATCAACTTCTTTGTCAGTCTCCCCAGTCCGAACCCGTCGCCACTTTGTCGTTTTCTTGTTTCAATCTGGTCAGCGGTGCCGTTTTTCAGGACGATCTTTTTACCGCCAATAGCCGCAAGCGGTCCCTGGTCGCCGCCATGGACCAGATTAACTCTGCCTACGGCGATTTTACCATCATCCCCGCCACCATGTTGAAAACCGCCAATCTTGCCGCCGATAGTATTGGTTTTGGTCGTCTTTGACTTGTCTTGAATTTGTTTTTGCTGTCAGCTAAACTGTCTTTTCAGCCAATGTATACCGAAATCGTCTTCGACCTTGAAACCCAAAAATTATTTGACGAAGCCCATTCTTCCGATCCTGCCGATCTTGGTGTTTCCATCGTCAGCTTATATCATCGTCGCCTCGACGAAAATCTAAAAGAAATTGACGGCCAGCTTTACAGTTTCTGGTTTGATCAACTGGAGTCAATGTGGTCTCTTTTCGCCAACGTCGACCGCGTTGTCGGTTTCAACTCTCTTGGTTTTGACGTTCCGGTTCTGGCTCCTCTCTGTCCGTTTAATTTGAAAAAACTAAACCATCTTGATTTGATGGATGAGGTCAAGCGGGTGGTCGGCTTTCGGGTCAGCCTTGATGCCCTCGCCCAAAAAACCCTTGGCCACACCAAAACCGATTCCGGTATCAATGCTGCCATCTATTGGCAAAAACACGACGAAACCAGCCTGAAAAAACTCAAGGAGTATTGTCAGGCTGACGTTTTGGTTACCCGTGACCTCTATGATCATGGTCTGTCGCATGGTGAACTAAAATTTATCGACCGATGGAACTATTTGCGACAGGTGAAGGTAGATTTTAGTTACCCCCAAAATGGCGACATTCCTCAAATGGGACTGTTTTAATGTTATCGTTAACTGTCACCACTAAATTTATCCATTTCAAACAAATGGCCCCAGACAAGTATTCTGCTCTCTGGCTATCCCACACTTCCATCTCCGATTTTCTCCGTTGTCCTCGCGCCTACTATCTTAAAAATATCTATCGCGACCCGTCCACCAACCACAAGGTTAAGTTGATTTCTCCTCCTCTTGCTCTTGGCCAGGCCGTCCACGAAGTTCTTGAGTCCCTTTCTGTTTTGCCGGCCAACATCCGCTTTAAGGACAATCTTTTAGAAAAGTTTAGGGGAAACTGGAAAAAATTTTCTGGCCCAAATGGCGGTTTTTCCGACACCGGACTGGAAAATAAATACCGCCTTCGTGGTGAGGAGATGATTAGCCGGGTTGTCCAAAATCCCGGCCCGCTCCTTAATCCGGCGGTAAAAATCAACCTTGATTTGCCTTCATATTGGTTTTCTGAAGAGGAAAATATAATTCTTTGCGGCAAGATAGACTGGCTTGAGTATCTTCCTCAAACCGACAGTGTCCATATCATTGACTTCAAAACCAGCAAAAACGAAGAAGACCAATCCAGCCTCCAGCTGCCGATATACCACCTTTTAGCCAAAAACTGTCAAAAACGCCCAATCTTACAAGCCAGCTATTGGTATCTTAGTCTGAGCGATTTTCCCCAATCCCAACCTCTGCCCGACCCTGATCAGTCAACCCAAAAGATCAAAAAAATTGCCACCCAAATCAAATTAGCCCGAAGTCTAAACCGTTTTAAATGTCCCCACCATGGTTGTCGATCCTGTCTGGAATACGAAGCCATCATTCAGGGCAAGGCCAAATACGTTGGCGTCGACGGCTATGGTTACGACATCTACTTTCAACCATCTTCTGCCTCGGTCGATTTGCCCGATAGTATCATTCTTTAAGCCCAATCAACCGAGGCTGTCTTTAAGTCTTTTTCAAATTGTTGTAATATTAAAGCATGACCAAAAACGACAACAATAACTTTTTTATTCTCCTCCTTTCGTTTATTGTTCTTTTTGCCTCTTTTATTATTAACTACACTGCCTTTTTTGGTCCGCAGTATTATTCCTCCCTCAACACCATCAAGGCCGCTCCCTCTTTGCCTGCTAGTCCGTAATCTAGCGGCTGACGGTTTTGACTGTGATTTGTTTTGCCTTTGCCTCTTCTGCCAGCGGCGCCTTGATTGTCAGCACTNNGTCACCCTCCTCTGTCTTCGCCGTTATTCTCAAAACCCCATCCTCATAAGTCACCTTTATCTTGTCGGCCTGCACCCCCGGCACCGCCGCCTCGACAAAGATATTACTATTCTCCTCAAATATATTTAATCCTCTGGTGATTTTTGCCATTGGCCAGTCGTCTTCTTCCAGCCATGGCGTCAAAAAAGAATTATCAAAAAGCGGACGAAAAGGTAAATATTTCATTTTTCCTCCTTCGAACAATTTTTAATTTTCACTAGCAGTATAGAACATAGATAGCTAGCAGTCAATATATCAACTGCTAATTATCCATCTCCCATCTTTCCCAAAACACTCCTCTAAAATGCATTTCGTCTTTTTTCTTATACCCTAAGTCAGTCATTTTTTTTTGCCAGTCTATTCCGTGTATTTCACTGGCATAGGGGATGAGTTTTATTGTTGGTTCGCCTCCGCTGAATCCAGCCAGGTCAATCACCTTTGTTTGTGGGGAATAATATTTAATCGGGTCCGACACTCCTGCCACCATCACCACTTTTTCCCCTGCCTCTTTGGCCAGTGACCTCCAATCCTCTCGGTGAAACTTGTCCACGGTTAAGTAGGTTATCCCAAAAAATCCAAATATTAAAATAACTGCCATCCGCATCTTTGATGCCGCCAAAATAACCGCCATCGGTATAACCAGGTATATAAACCGAAAGTATTGCATCATTGGCAATCGCCACGAAACTATTGCAGCCAAAGCCACCGGTATTATCATTATTCCCCACCAGAATTTTTCCTCGCGCCATCTGGCTATTGCCGCTCCCCAGCAAACGGTTGAAGCTAGTCCGGCGACTGCCCAATAAAGCCATTTTGGGTAAAAACTAATTCTTCCGGTTACCATTTTTGTTCCGATCATCGTTATGTTCTTCAGGTTATTTTTTCCTAATACTTCCGTCCAGTTTACTACTTGAGCTGTTGCCACTTTTGAATTTTTGATTTGTTGGCTTATCAACGGTCCCAAAACTACCAAGGCCAAAACTGTTCCCATGCTGGTGACCAACACTAATCTGTATTTTTTCTTTATCAGTAGATAAATCCCAACCCCGGCCAAAAAATAGATCGATCCATAAAACGTCCAAATGGCCAACATCGAAAAAAGGTTATACCATCCACATTTTTTCTTTATTATCGCCCACAGGGCGGCAGCCAGCCACATCGTCGCCAGGCTATACATTCTCACTTCATGAGAGTAATAAATGAGCAGGGGATTGGCCGCCACCAACCCTGCCGCCCACCATCCCCGTCTTTGGCCGTCTACTTCTTTCCCGATCAGGTAAACCAAAAATACCGTTATTAGCGAAAATATCACCGAAAAAGACCTTAGGGCAACTTCTCCAAAGCCGGTTGCAAGCCCCCAAGTTTTTAGTATTAAATAATATAGCGGCGGATGAAAATCGGTCGGGCCAAACTTATGCAATATTTCCGAATAACTCAAGTTCCTTGCCACGTTGGCACTGATTGCCTCGTCAAGCCATAGGGGCTGGCCTAATCCAACTATTCTCATTGCCGCTGCCGCCGCGACTATCCAGATAATTTTTTTCTTCATGCTAAAATTATGTCATATGCTTAATTGGATCAAGAAAAATTGGCTAGTCTGTCTATTGGTTTTAATCATTGTTCTTTTGCTCAAAGCCAATAGTGGCAGTCGCGTCAGTCTGTTGTCGAGCAACTACGAATCCGATTTCGCCTCCGCTCCTTCTTTTGCCCCCCTTAGCGCCACCAAAATGTCCCTCGGCCGAACACAAAATATCGCTCCTTCTGATAGTTCCGAGCGTTTGGTCATCAAGGACACCTCCCTTTCTCTTCAGGTCAAAGATGTCCCCTCTGTCATTTCTCAAATCGAATCCACTGCCAAAAGCCTTGGTGGCTATCTGGTCGATTCCAGCCTATCCCGTCCCGAATCGGCCGCTTCAGGAAACATTACCGTCAGGGTTCCTGAAGACAAGCTCAACCAGGCTCTTGAGTCATTCCGGGGGTTGGCGGTCAAAGTCGTTTCTGAACACATTAGTGGCTACGATGTCACCGATCAGTATGTTGATCTTCAGGCCAGACTCGATGTCCTCAACAAAACCAAATCTAAATTTGAGGAAATATTGGCCAAGGCCGAAAGCAGTTCCTCCGGCCAAACCCTCATTAGCGACATTCTCAACGTTCAGCGTGAATTAATTAATCTCCAGGACCAGATCGATCAGGTCAAGGGCCAGCAGAAATATTATGAACAATCTGCCAAACTGTCCAAAGTCATCGTCTATCTTTCCACTGATGACATTTCTTTACCCTACCTTCCCGACCAATCTTGGCGTCCAAGTGTTGTCTTTAAGCAAGCGGTCCGCTCTCTTGTTGGCAATCTCCGCGGTCTAGGTAGTCTGATCATTTGGCTCGTGGTTTACTCACCCCTGTTGGTTCCCTTGCTTGCCCTGGTCTTCTGGCTAAACAAACGTCGCCATCCCTAAAATCACCGAAATTCAATCTTGGTGTTAACAGCCCAACGACCTAAAATCGGATTATTCCCAGACCTATCAGTCCCGTAATCACCAAATACAACCCGACCAGCGTCGCCAGCAGTTTTGGGTTCAGTAAGATCAAAATCCCGAACACTAACGACATTATCGGACTTAGATTTTTTAATATCATAATCTGATTTTCAATTATTTAATCCCCATTGTCAAACTATGTAATGACTTGACTAATCCTTTTACAGGGCTTATTCTTTGTCTAAAACCCAAATAATACCCGAAAACAAAATGCCCGAAAACCACCAGCCGCTTGCCGCCGCCATCCGCCCCAGGAATCTTGATGAATTTGTTGGCCAGCTCCATCTTGTCGGTCCTGGTAAGCCCTTGCGTCTTGCCATCGAGCAACGTCAGTTATTTTCCATGATTTTTTGGGGACCTCCCGGCACCGGCAAAACCACCCTGGCAAAAATACTGGCCAAAGAGTGCGGCCTTGAAATTTATGAGCTTTCCGCGGTCTCCGCCTCCAAAGACGATATAAAAAAAATCCTTGATTCCCGTCCCGGGGCAATTGGTTTGTATCAAAAGGTACTGTTTCTCGACGAAATCCACCGCTTCAACAAAGCCCAGCAGGAC
>DCTR01000048.1:41166-41326 GCA_002329385.1 Candidatus Shapirobacteria bacterium UBA1435 | reverse complement strand
GGCCAGCTTGAGGGTTCGCCGGCGTTTTGGCCGTTTTTGCTCATTGAAGCGGTGGTATAAGAAAGGGATAGTAGCGGTTTGGCGCCGGAGAGGATAATGCTGTCAACAATCTTGTCGAGCTGTCTAAAGTCGTAGTTGTTTGGTCCCTGATAGACATTGT
>DCTR01000048.1:258-41078 GCA_002329385.1 Candidatus Shapirobacteria bacterium UBA1435 | reverse complement strand
CGTCAATACTGATAGAGGCAGGGACGGGGGCGGCGCCCTTGCGGATGTCGATGATTTTTTTGATGGCCATAAGCAGAAAGGGAAGGAGGACTATTAATAATAGGGTGGACTTAACTGATGTCGGTTTTTGGAACATGATTATTTAATAGTAGCCGGAAGGGGAAAGAAATGTAAAGAAGCAGCAGTTGATATATTGACGGTAATTTGGGTAGGTGGTTTACTGTATTAGTATCAATAATATTATGCACACAAGGAGAGAGAGCAACATGAACAAAATCACCCAGAAGATTGGGAGATCTTTTAATAGCGTTATGGGTTTGGCCCAAATTCCGATTTTAATCGGGGTGCTTTTGATGGCGGTGGCAGTGCCGGTGGCGACGAAGTTAGTCCAGCAGCAACAGGATTTGAGAAACAAGGCGGCTGAACCGGCTGTTCCGGGTGCTTGTTATGGTCAATGTAGAACTTCATGTAATGCGACAACAGAAGATGAGGTGCCTTATACCAATTGTGTGGCAACATTACTGCCAAAATGTTGTGTGCCAAAGCCGTCTCCAACTTCCTTGCCGACGCCAACCAGAGATCCGAGGTGTGATTACAAGGGTACGTGGTATAACTCCGGCCAGCATTGGTGCGGGAGTGGAACTAGTGGCCCGGGTAATTGTGTTGAGAACCATGAGTGTGAGTGTAGTAATGGAACGATTTACCATAGTTTTTGCCAATATGGTTGCGTATCGGGAAGTTGTAATGGTCAACCGACGCCAACGCCGACGACAGATAATAGATGCGATAGACCTGGTTCTGGACAAATATGCCAACCCTATAGGACATCAGGGTGTTCTTCGTATTCTGGGGATGGCTATGTGCTAGGGCCAGGGAGTGGAGTGTGTCCGGCAACTTACATGTGTTGTGCGGTGTCGGCAGCACCGACGGTAACTCNNTCGGCTTGTCAGAGGGCTGGTGGTTCATGCGTTGGAATGTATCCTTGTGATCCGGGTAAAGTGCCAAGTAGTTTGACGTGTAACACTGGGGTTTGTTGCGTGGTAGCGCCGACATCAACACCGGCTAACCAATGTGAGAGACCGGGAGTCAATCAGGAATGCAAACCCTTTACCGTTAGTGGGTGTTCGGACTATTCCGGGACGACATATGTTTATTCTCCGGGATCGGGGACTTGTGCCAGTGGTCAGACCTGTTGTGCCAAGACCTTAAGGGGGATAACGCCAAGCCCGACCACGGTAAGAACTCCCAGCTTGACGCCAACGACTTCCGGACTGCGTTCCTGCAGTCAGCGTGGCGGAAATTGTATGCCGGAGTATAACTGTGAGTCATCGGGCGGGTCGCCGATTTATGACGTTAGTGACTGTGATGGGAGATCAACAATTATTTGTTGTATACCGGCGAGTGGGGGCGCTTCGCCGACGGTAACAATTAGGCCATCAATAACAGTTAGGCCAACAGCAACTGTAACACGTGTTCCTCCGACCCCGACTCCGGTTCCAAGGGTGTGTAGTTGGTGTACGAACCAGAATCAGTGTGTGGCAAGTTGTGGTTCGAGTGCGTGGAGGGGAACAAGCAGTTACTGTAATACACCTGGGGATGGTTGTTGCGAGTGCCCGGGGGCGGCGACCCCTACAACTCAGCCCGGACCAGACTGTTCGTGGTGTACTAATGCTAATCAGTGTTATAGTTCTGGCGGAAGTTTCCAGGGGGCAAGCAGTTCATGTAGTGTGCCCGGTGATGGACATTGTTGTATAACACGAGGGGGAGGTGGTGGAGGTGGGGGTGGCGCCGAAGATGCGAAGTTTAATGGAGTGATTTGGGATGGAGCAAGAAGGTGGTCGGCGGGTGCTGTTGATTGTGTCAATAAAAAAGGCGTAACAGTATCTGTAAGTTCGGGAAATATTACTTGGATGGCCGATACGGACGGTGGACATTTTGACGTAGCAGGTAACCCGCAGGGGCAGTCGCAGACTGTGAGAATTACCATTCCGGATGGGTGTGGTTATACTTGTGGAACATGGAATTTGTTTGACAGAGGCGATGATTTGCGAGGAAACAGTGTGGTGCAGAGTGGATCTGGATGTGCGGCGACCTTTACTCCTCAAAATACAGACTGGAGAACGGGAATACATTTCAATATTGTGCGGGTGAGCCCAACACCAACACTTCCGCAAGCGACCCCAACCGCACCAGTATTTTCCTGTAACAGTCTGACTTTGGATGGAACCGCCGCCAATAAAACAATTACTGTCGGCGGGTCGGTAAGATTGTCGTCGGTGGTAAGCCATTACGGAATAGTGAGCATGGCAAAGGTAACCGAGGTGGGTAAGCTGGTGGTAGAAGGAACAAATATACAAAGGGTTGCCCAAGGCAATGGGACGCTAAATTATACTTTTACTCCAACAGAACCGGGAATTTATGTGGTCGAGACCAATGCTTATGAGAGTTCTCAATGTAATTATCTTTGTTCGGCGGGGAGGGCTCTTTATAAAAACAATGTCGGACCCAACCGGTGTGTGACGTCTGTAAGTGACTGGGTAAGATATGGTGATTCGCAATGTGCCAGTATTGGTTGCCGAAGGTGGATTATTGTAAATACGGCAACAGTAACCCCAACCCCATTACCAACTTGTGGGACTTGTGACGCCAACACCCCCTGTGGTTATCGTTGTCAGCAGGGTGGAGTGACAAAGGTCTGCCGCAAGGTGGGAACCGGCGCCTATCAGTTCTACGATACCGGTGTATTGCAAACAAACTGTGCCAATAACCATCCACAGCCGGATGCTACCTGTAAGGCCGACAGTGGAACAGGGGTGACAACTTATAGATGTTGTTTGGGAACTGATTTCAACCCGTTTGTTACTACCAGCCAGTGGATGTATCGGACTACCGGGTGCGTTACGCCGACAGCTACCCCAACTCCATTACCGACCTGTGGAACCTGTGACGCCAACACCCCTTGTGGCTATCGTTGTCAGCAGGATGGAGTGATTAAGGTTTGCCGAAGGGTGGGGACTGGCGCCTACCAGTTCTACGATACTGGCGTATTGCAGACCAGATGTGCAAATTCCCATCCACAGCCGGATGTAACCTGTAAGGCTGACAGTGGAAGCGGATTAACGACTTATGTTTGTTGTGAGGGAACTGACAGCAATCCGTTTGTTACTAGTAGCAGGTGGATGTATCGGACTTCCGGGTGTATTGCGTCGACACCAACACCGACCTTGAGGCCGACAAGTACTCCGGTTGCCGGCTGTAGCCCGATTGGTAGCCAGGTGACTACGGTTAGAGTGGGTGAAAGAATTGATTTTAGGATTAGGTCAAGCCAGGCTTTGGTTTGCGTATCACTGGGCAATGTGAGAGGAGTAAGCACGCCAGTGTTTGATGGGGTTGATAGGGAAGCCACTGGATATGTCTGGAAGTGGCACGCGACGGCCAATCAGGCAGGGAGGTATGTGGCTTCATTTGAGGGTAATAATCAGGATTCGGGAGTAGGGGAATGTAATTCCAGGGCGATTGGTACCTGGTGTAGGCAGGGGGTAGTGGAGTATGAGATATTGCCGGCATTGCCAAATGTGACGCCGACGGTGACTATTCCAGTGCCGACGTCAACTACCAGACCAGTGGCGACGGTTACCCCCCGGCCCGGTTGTCAAACCATTTCGGCCAACGTGCAAGCGGTCAGGGTCGGCCAACAGGTGACCTTTGATCTGTCTTCTCCCCAGGCCTTGGTCTGCGTAAAGCTTCAGAATACCGCCGGAGTAAACGGACTAAGCGGAGTCAACGTCAGCCGTGAAGGTTCGGTCTGGCACTGGAGATGGACAGCCAACGCTCAAACAGCCGGAACCTATACTGCCAGGTTTACCGGTAACAATCAGGACACCGGTCAGGGTGAATGTGATGCCAGAGCGGTTGGTCAGTGGTGTGAACAGAACGTAAATTACACCATTAATCCGCAGCCTTCCGTNNCCTTACCTGTTCGGTTCGTATTAATGGTAATTCATTTACTGTTGGTCAGCCGGTAATTATTTCAGCCAGTGGTGGTGGCGCGGTGGGTAATTACGTTGCAAGATTGTGGTTGGAGAACTCGACTGGCACGGTCATTGTGCCAACACCGAATGGAGGGTTGGTCGCGCCGAACCATAACATTGGTTCTTGTTTCCCGCGTACCTATAGTCATGTATCTTCCTGCGCTATGGCTCTTGGTGGATCATGCAGTACTCCGAATGCGACGGTTACAAATCTGCCGGTTGGAACATACAAGATTCATTGTGACGTGGTTGAGTTAGGTGGAACAACGGATACTTATGAAAAATGTTCCGGGAATCCTTTCTGCACTTATGAAGGCCAAGGCGGATCTGACGATTGCACGACTCCGAGATTAAGCGGAGGTGCTCAATGTGGAAAATGGTCATCCTGTTCTGGCAATGATAACGCTACCTTTGTGGTAGTTGCACCAACAGTTACCCCAACATCAACAGTCAGACCATCGCCGACGCCAACAGTGACAGTGAGGCCGACAGCGACGCCAACAACCGATCCGGGTAATGCCACCTGTTGGGTAAATATAAACAAGAATAATTTTGCCCCAGGAGAAGGAGTGGTGATTTCGGCAACCGGTAACGGCCTGAGGGGTGGGGAATACGATGTCAGATTGTGGCTGGAGAAAACCAACTTCCAGCGGATCACCCCCGATCCAAATGGCGGAATGATCAGGCAAACCGATTTTGCTCCATTCCCGGGTGATTATTACACCGAGTATCGTGAGTGCCGAAGCACAAACGGTGCCAGCTGTGGAACCGGTTCGGCCACGATCACTAATTTGGCAGTCGGTCAGTATTACATCCATTGCGATGTTATTGATCGGGCAAACCCAAATAGGGGCAAATGCTCCGGTAATCCGGCCTGCACCTATGAAGGTGGAACCAGGGACTGCTCGACCGTCAGAGATGTGGGTGGCCAGCCTTGGGGCGGATGGGTATCGTGTTCGGGCAACGACCATACCAGGTTTACCATCCTAACAGTGACGGCAACCCCGACATCAACAGTCAGGCCATCGCCGACGGCAACCGTTACTCCGGGAGCGGCAACCGTGACTCCGCGGCCGACAAACACGCCGGGGGCAGTATGCAAATCCTGTCCAAGAGACTTTAAGTGCTACAAAAAGACCTGGGCTGGTCGGACAGATGAATACAAATGGTTTGTCAGCAACTACAAGATGATCGGCTTTAACTTGGTGGCAGACAGCGAATGTGTTAGCCGACAGGTGGTTAAGCCGGATTACAAAGGAAAAGGAGTGGGCGATGCCAACTGCGATGGCTTTGTTGACGGTTCCGACTATTCGATCTGGAGAAAGGAATTTGTCGACATGGCACAAGGCGGGGCGACCAATCCGTTCAATGGCAATGCCGAGTCCGATTTCAATTGTGACGGAGTAGTAAATGGTGTAGATTATTCTATATGGCGAACCACATATATCGATTCACGAGGAGAAAACTAAAATGAAAAAGAACAATTCTCTATTTATAATCGTTGGCCTGATATTGGTGTTGGCGTTGGCGGCCTCGATTAGTCTGGTTCAAAACAGCCAGGAATTGAGAAGGGGAGCGTATTTTGCCGGAACAAAAGTATTATTTAATCCGGTAAATTATACGGCGACAGTCGGACAGGAAATCTCGGTGCCGATATATGTGGAAACCCAGCCGGTTTATGGCTCAACCGAGCCTTCGAAAGTCGATTTTGTTGAGACAAGAGTTTGTTATGGCAGGGAATTAAGGATTGACGTGCCGACAATGGAAGGATCGTCTTTGCAAGATGCCTTAGTGCTAGACAGGCAAATTTCTCCGGCGTTTACGGAAGTAATGTATACCAGGTTGGTTCAGCCCCAAAGTGGGACCAACTACCACGGTTGTTTGGAGTTTGCGGTGAGGTCTGACTTGCCAAGAGAACAACTTAAGTCGGGGATGGTGCGGGTGGCGATGGTCAAGTTTAGGGCGATGAGTGCGGGAACGGGTAATATTACTTTTGACACCAGCAGAACGACGGTCTCGGGATACAATAGTGTTGATCCGGGTAACGTTGATCAGACATTAAAGGTGGAAGAGTTTGTCCATGCTACTTATACGATTGCGGGCCAAACAAAATACGACAGAGGCACATGCAACACGACAACGGGTAATTATGCCTGTACGGTGGCAGAAAATGGAGCATACGCTACACTGACGGAATGCGAGAATTCAGAAGGATGCGAGCCGGTTGTGCCGCCGACTTCCACCCCAAGGCCGACCAATACCCCGCAACCTTCGCCAACGGTAACACCGGGAGTGGCGACCAACCCAGTATTGAAATTTAGGTTTTCCTATATGGGAGTAAGGACCGATTCGCAGTGTGCGGTTGGCTGGCCGGTGCAGATAATCGTTTTGGGGCCGGGGGGAACCAAAGTTTATACCGACGTTCCTGCCCAAAGGGATACCTCAATCACCGACAAAGTGGTCTACAGAGTGACGAAGGTGCTTGATGGATTTAGCGGTAGCCAAAACATCGCGGTGTTTGTTAAGGGGAGAAAGCATTTGCAAATGAAGTATGCCAAAAACAACCAGAATGCGGCCTATGATCGGGCCGGGGGTGAGTTGACACTGACCAATGATGCCAACACAACGCCGGACTACGATTTTACCAACTACCCAATGTTGGCCGGAGACGTGACCGGACCGACCTATGAAAGACAGGACGGAGTGGTTGATGGCCGCGACTTCTCTTATGTAAAAACGCGGGCAATCCAGAGGATTTCCTGCAACCCCGGCGAAGATATGCTGGCCGACCTTGACGGTAACTGTCAAGTTGTTAGTGTTGATATTAGTACTTTGATGTTATCCCTTGCCGAAAAGCAGGGACAACTGTATTAAAAATTAACGGAAACACAAGGAGAAAATAAGATTATGAATAAGGAAATGCTTAAATACCTGGTGCCGGTGGTGGCGGTTTTGGTGGTGGTGGAGAGTGTGGTTTTGATTTCAAAACTGACTAAAAAGCCAGCAACGGAAGAGATAGTTCCCGAGATAGCTATTGAACAGAGTGGGGGAGTAGTTGATCAACCGCAGGCGAGCCAGGAAACACAGCCGCCGGTTTTTGAAGTAGTGTTTGGAGCAGACAATAAAAATTTAAAGGTGGGAGAGAAAAGCCGAGTCGAAGTTAACCTATTGAGTAAAGGTGACTATGAATTGGACGCCCTAAGCTTATTTATTAAGTATGATCCGGAGGCTTTCGAGGTGGCCAACTTGAGTTACGACGAGAGATTGCCTAATCCGTTGATAATGAAAGCAAGCAGTAAGGCAAAGTTGGTGTTGGCTAATTTTATGGTTACCGATCCGGGGGGATTAAAGGTGACTAACGGCGACACTATTGGTTTGTTACAGTTTGATATTACTCCGAAAAAAGACGGTAATTTTGATTTTGAAATTAGTACTAGTAAAGACAGTAAAGAGTCTGCTACCATGTTTGTAGAAACTGCAACGAGTAAAGATTTGCCATACTCGAGCAACAAGTTAACTGTTAGCGTGACTAAATAAAATGTCTTTGACTGGAAAAATAATCGGTTTAGCGATTGGGTTGGTTTGCCTCTTGGCGAGACCGGTAAACGCCTTGGCGGCGCCGCACTTTACCTTTAATCCGGCTACGGACACCAAATCAATCGGAGAGACTTTTTCGGTGATATTGGGAGTAGATTCAGAGAGCGAGAAAGTGGTGGCGATGGACGTGGTTGGGACTTTTGACGCTTCCAAATTGGAGATTATTTCGATCGATAAAGTTTCCAGCCCGGCGTTTAATTTTGCCTGGGATGCCAATACGCCGATAATCCATAATGATTCCGGCAGGTTTGAGATTACTTTAAGCCCGCTTAGTTCAAGTGTATATGACGGCGAGGTGGCAAAAGGACAGTTGCTTTCTTTTAATTTTAGGCCGAAAGCGGCAGGAGTGGCGACCTTAAACCTGACCTGTCAAACCGGACAGGTGGTGGAAACCAATATTATCAACCAATCTTCGGCTGATGTGGTCAATTGTGCTTCCAATCAAAGTGGGTCATATACGATCAATTCCACTGGTGGCGGATCGGCAGAGCCGACTCAGGCAGCAGAAACATCAACACCTAGGCCAACTTCGGCGTTACCACAAACCGGCGGGGTGGGGTCGACGGTGGGCTTAGCAGTGTTTGGGGTGATTAGTATTTTGGGTGCATTGTTTTTGAAAGTCCTATGATGAGGGGCGGGGCTAACGTCAGAACGATTATCATTTTGGTGATTTTGGTTTTAGTTGGAATTTTAGGGGTTTTGGGAATGAATACCATAAAGACTTATATGAGCGGGGCGGCTGGAGGAGAAGAGCCGGTGGGAGTTTTGGTAAAAAGATCAGAAGACGGGTCAAGCGCAACCATCACCTGGTCGACGGAAAAAGACACCCAAGGGGTGGTGGAATACGGGACGACACCAGCGAGCCTGTTGCTTCGAAAAAGCGAAGCGGAGATGTCGACAAGCCATTGGGTTTTGATCGATTCGTTAGTGGCGGAGAAGCCGTATTACTTTAGAATAAGAATCGGCGAAGAGGTTTATGACAATAACGGCATACCTTATTCGATTAAGCAGGCGGTAGCCAGTGAGGAAGAAATGGAGGAGGTCGGCCCGGGCCCGACAATTATGGCCCAAGACCCCACCCCTCCGCAGGAGATGGCGCCGTGTGCCCAGAAGGTGGATAGGAATAACGATGGGGTAATAAATGGATTGGATGTGGCCATTTGCTTGCGGCAACAGGCGGGTAGCAGTCAGCCGTCAGGGGTAACGGGAACTCCGACCGATGCCTGCCGAAGGTTGGAAGCAGATACAAATAAGGATGGGAGAGTAAGCGGGGCGGAGTACATTCAGTGTAGACAAAGTTCCCAATGAACGGTAGAATAAGAGTCATTACCTGATCCAAAAAGGAAGGGGGTGAACTGATGCCAATTATCGTAAAGAAAAAGAAAGGCGAAAGCAAAGACGACATTATCGGCAAATTTAGAAGATTATATCTGGAAGAGGATATAACCGAAGAAGTCAAAAAAAGAACGGCTTACACAAAACCTTCTGCTAAAAGATACGCCAAAAAGAAAATAGTACTTTGGCGGGACAAATGCCGAAGAAGAGCCAAAAGGTCGAGAAACTATGGGGCTAAAAGATAAAATAAAAACCGAAAGTGTTGAGGCATTAAAAAAGGGCGACCATAGGCGAGTGGAGGTGTTGCGTTATCTGGTTTCCCTGATCGACAAAAGGGAAATGCAATTGCCATTGGGCGAGATGAAGGAAGACGAGGAGTTGGCGGTTTTGCGCAAAGAGTTGAAAAACAAAGAAGAGTCGAAAGCCATTTTTGCCAAAGCCGGCAGAAGCGATCTGGTGGAACAACAGGACTATGAGATTGGGGTCTTGGGTGAGTATTTGCCGCCTGACCTAAACGAGGGGGAGGTGGAAAAAATAATTGAAGAGGCAATGGCCGAGGCAGGAAATAATTTTGGGATGGTGATGAAGCTGGTGATGGGAAAGGTCAGGGGCAGGGTGGCTGGAGAGGTGGTGACCAGGTTGGTTAAGCAAAAACTTGGCCAATGAAATCAAGCAGAGTGTTGGTCGCCCACCGGAAAAACTGGGGGTTGGACGATGATAAGGTGGCAAACTACGCCAGGCAGATGTTGGTGAAGAGGGGATTGGGCAGTGGCTTTGAGTTGAGTTTGCTGTTTGTCGGGCCGAGGAAAGCCAAAAAGTTGAACGTCGAATACCGGCATAAAGACTACATACCACAAGTGTTAGGTTTTCCGATGTCGAGGAGTGCCGATGCCGATGGGTGGGTAAGGTTGGGCGATATTGTGATCTGCAACAGCAAACTAAAGTATGAGGCAAAATATTATCGAAAAAACATCGACAAGGTGCTAGTTGAGTGGCTAAATCATGGTTTGGACAATCTGCTGAAGTAAAGGCGCGGCCTGAAGGTAACGGAAACGACCACGATAAGACTTTGCGTTCTGATAGATGAGAGGTAATCCGAGTAACGGTGACGTTCTTGTATTGGGGGGATGATTTTGGTAACTTGGTTTGTGGCTGTTTTTTACTTAAAGTATCGTCCATCAAGCATTGGTGACCTAGATTTGTCTGATGTATCGGAAAAACTTACGAAGATTTTGTCGAGCAAAGAAGTGCCGCAGGCTTTTTTGTTTGCCGGACCCAAAGGATCAGGAAAGACTTCAGCGGCGAGGGTTTTGGCCAGGGCGCTAAATTGTTTGGAGAGAAAAGGGGTGGAACCATGCAATCAATGTGGCAACTGTAAAGAAATATTAAACGGGAGCAGTATCGATATTATTGAAATTGACGCGGCTTCAAATCGTGGGATTGACGATATCAGAGCGTTGAAGGATAAGGCGTATTTTTTGCCGGGAAAGTTAAAGAACAAGGTGTTTGTGATTGATGAAGTCCACATGTTGACCAAGGAGGCATTTAACGCCTTGCTGAAAATTATCGAAGAACCACCATCAAACACCTATTTTGTTTTGTGTACCACCGATGCCCAAAATTTACCTGAAACGGTGGTTTCCAGGCTAGTAAGGGTTGATTTCAGGAGGGGTAACAGGGACGAGCTTAAAAGGTCTTTGAATAAGATTATTAAGGGCGAGAAGTTGGAAATGTCGGACGAGGCAGCCAAGATGTTTTTGGAAAGATGCGAGGGGAGTTTTAGAAATTTACACCGGATAGTCAATGAAGTTTTTTTGCAGTCGGGTAAAAAGATTGGGGTGGAGGAGGCGACAAAATATTTTGAAAGGGTTGGCGGTGATTATAATGGTAAGGATTTGGAGGATGATCTGGCTAGAGGACTAGTCGGGGAGATATTGGTTAAACTGGAAAAATTAGCAGAGAAGGGTGTTGACTTTGCCAGATTAAGGGAGGGGTGGCTGGCGTATTTTCAGCAGAGGTTATTGGCCAAATATGGATTGGTCAAGGAAGAAACGGCAGGGGAAAAACTCGACGAGGAAGCTTTAAAAAAATGGATTTATCTTTTGATTGGGGTGAGCAAGATTGAGAAAGAAACGGAGATATCTCAACTGCCATTGGAATTGGCGGTGGTTGATTTTTTGGCGGGAAAAGGTGGTCAGGATACCGCTTTGACCATAAAAGAAGAAGTGGCGGAAAGGCCAAAGACGGTCAAAAGTTTACCAGTAAAAGCAAAGCCGAAGGTTGGGAAGACAGTAGCGGAGGAAAATGATTTGAGGGCAGGAGATGCCGACCAGTTGATAGATTTGGAAGAAGTATTGCGGGAGTGGCCGGTGTTACTGACAAAAATCAGACCATTTAACCATTCAGTGGAGGCGTTTTTGAGGGCGACTAGGCCGAGGGAAGTTAAGGGAAAGACGGTAGTGGTGGAAGTTTTTTATCCTTTTCACAAAGAGAGGCTGGAAGAGGTAAAAAACCGCCAGATCGTTGAAGATTGCATGAGGGACGTTTTTGGGAAAGACTTATTGTTTGAATGTTTGCTGGGGAAAGGCAAAGGCAAGCCGTTGGTGATAGAAAACGAAACGGCGGTGGCGGTAGTAGAACAGCAGGTAAACAACTCAACTGGTAGTGATGATATTTATGAGGTGGCGAAGGAAATTTTTGGCTGATGCCAAAATACGGTTTACAATTTAAAATATCATAGTTAACTATTTGGAAAATTATGTTTGACAAAGCAAAGATGTTGGCACAGGCTTACAAAATTAAAAAAGCAGTAGAGGCAGAGGAGGTTGAGATTGAGGAAAACGGAGTCAGGATAAAAGTTTCCGGCGATCAGAGGGTCAGATACCTGTCGGTGGGGGGAGTGGAGAACAAGTTGCTGGTAGAAACAATAAATAAAGCTTTAAAAAAATCCCAAGAGGTTGCCGCCAGGAGAATGAGGGACATGGGGGGGCTGGAAGGGCTGATTTAAGCTATATGGTTGAATTGCCAAAGCCGGTTAGGGAGCTAATAAGTTTTTTTGAGAGATTGCCGGGTATTGGCCCGAAATCAGCGACAAGATTGGCCTTTTATTTGATCAATGCGCCGTCGGATTTTTCAAAAAATTTTTCCAGGGCGGTGATTGAAATGAAGACGAGGATAAAAAAATGCCGGGTATGCTTTGGGGTCAGCGAAGAGGATGTTTGCCCGGTTTGCGGTAACGGGAAAAGGATTCAGACAACCATATGTGTGGTGGAAAGGTCGATTGATATGCTGGCGATTGAAAATTTGGGTGATTATGAGGGTGTATATCATGTTTTGGGTGGAGTGATAAATCCGTTGGAACATGTTGGCCCCGATGATTTGGAGCTGGACAGCCTGTTTGGACGGGTGAGATCAATGGCAGGCAACGGTCATGGGGTGGAGGTGGAAATAATAATTGCGACCAGCCCGACAATGGAGGGTGAGGCGACAGCGTTATATATCAAAAGAAAACTCGACGAAATTGACCAATCGATAAAAATCACCAGAATAGGCAGTGGTTTACCGATCGGGGCTGATCTGGAGTTTGCCGATCAGGCGACCTTAAGCCGGGCGATGGAGGGGAGGAAAGGATTATGAAACAGGTGGCAGGGAATGTTTTGAAAGGGTTGGGGGAATTAGGAAAAGAGGCGGGGGAGCAGTTGATTAGGGAGGCGGTCAAGATCGGTGAAACAGTAGTAAGCGGCAAGGAATTGCTGGGAGACATCAAGCCGCTTAGCGAAGCCGAACTGATGAAAAAGCAGGATGAAGATGAAGCCAAAAAGATAGGGGAGATAGAGAAACTGAAAAGTGCCACGACTTTCGGAAGGAACGTGGAGGCGGAGATGGAAGAGGTGAGGAAAGAGAGGGAGAGGAAAGAGAGGGAAACGGAAGAAAAAATGCTTGAGGAAGTGAGAAGGAAAAGGGAGGCTGAGAGGCAGGAACGGGAACAAATGGAGGCCAGTATGGCGACAAACCCGCACAAGGCCAAAAAGAAGAGGGGCAGCGCGTTTTTACCCGGGAAAAAACAGGGGGTGACAGATGCCAACCAGTCGGCGACGGCAGAATATTTTAAGAAACCAGAATAAATTTGACCTATGTATTTTTACGCTAAAATATAAAGATGAAGATATACAACACAGCGGAAAGAAAAAAGACGGAATTCAAACCAATCAGGGATAAAAAGGTAGGGATCTATTCATGCGGACCGACGGTTTACTGGAACCAGCATCTGGGTAACATGTATGCATATTTAAGTTGGGACGTGTTGATCAGGACACTGAAGTATCTGGGTTTTGAGACGAAGTGGGTGATGAATATAACCGACGTAGGGCATCTGACTTCTGACGGCGATACCGGGGAAGACAAAATGGAGAAAGGGGCGAAGAAAGAGGGGTTGACGGTTTGGGAGGTTGCCAAAAAATATGAAGGACAATTTATGGAGAGCGTGAGACTTTTGAATATCACCAATCCTGACGTAATTTGTCGGGCGACCGAACATATCAGCGACCAAATCGAATTGGCAAAACGGATTGAAGCCAATGGATATGCCTATATGACAGATGTCGGTTTAAGGTTTGATACAGGCAAGTTTGCCGATTACGGTAAGTTTGCCAACCTAAGATTGGAACAGATGGCAGATTCGGGGCGGCTTGACGCCGATCCGAAGAAGAAAAACCAGGCGGATTTTTTGTTGTGGATTGTCAACCAGCCAAACCACATAATGCAGTGGGACAGTCCGTGGGGGAGGGGATTCCCGGGATGGCATATCGAGTGTACGGCAATGTCGACCAGATATTTGGGTGAAGAGTTTGATATCCACACCGGCGGGATAGACCATATTCCAGTCCATCATACAAATGAGATTGCCCAAGGGTATGGCGCGTTTGGCCACCAGACGGCACGATATTGGATGCATAATGCTTGGGTGGTGGGCAAGGGTGGGCAAAAAATGTCAAAGTCATTGGGTAATGTGTTTACTGCCCAGGAATTGGCGGAAATGGGAATAAACCCGCTGGCTTACCGGTATTTATTTTTGACAACACACTACCGTAAAGGGATGGAGTTTTCACTGGAGTCTTTGGCGGCTGCCCGTAAGCCCTACGAGCGGTTAAAACAGCTGATGGCCGATTGGCCGGAGGGTGGCGAAATTGATGCGGATTTTAGCAAGCGGTTTGTTGAATTGATTTCTGACGATTTGATGATGCCGGAAGTGGTGGCGTTGGTGTGGGAAGTAACAAGGTCCAACTTGTCGTCGGAAGACAAGAGGTCGACTATTCTGGAAATGGACAGGGTCTTGGGGTTAGATCTGGAAAGACCGGAGGAGGCGGTGTCCGGAGACGTGGTGGAGTTGGCCAATGCCAGATGGGCGGTAAAAAAGAAAGGCGATTGGAGTGAGGCGGATAGGTTGAGAAAATTGATCCAGGAAAAGGGGTATATAATAGAAGATAGAGCTGATGGTTTTAAATTAAAGAGAGACCAGACAGTTAAGGTTTCAGAAAAAGGAGAGACAAATGAAGGTCGATGAGGCCAGGCAAATAATTAGAGACATGCAACTTAGCCCGGCGGCGGAGAAGAAGGCGGAGGGGGTTTTGGCCGGAGTGGGCGAAGGTGCCGAATTGACGGACAGTGAGCTTGATTTGTTGTTGGCGATCGTCGACGAAGAAGACTTGGCAGCGGACGGGACTGGAGAGGTGGCTTGGCAGGAGGCTAAAAAAACGGAAGACCAAGACGGTGGAGAGAAAAAATGAAGCAAGCAAGTTTATTGTAAAATTAGGTGGAGTATGTTAATCTATTGAGCTAAAATGAAGTCCAATAAATACAAATACCAAATTACGATAGTTATTAACCCAAAGATCGAGGAGAAGGAGAGGGATGGGGTGCTGAAGAAGGTGGAGGAATGGCTGAAGGCGGAAGGTGTTGAGACGATGAAAAATAGCCATTTTGGAATAAAGGAGTTGGTGTATGAGATCAGGAAGATGAGGAAGGGTGATTTTTGGATATATGAGGTGGAAAGCCAAAAGCCGATTAGGCTAAAGACGCTAAACCTTTCCTTAAATAGAGAAACCAATATTATTCGTTATTTAATTTTAAAGAACTAAGGCCGCTTTTGTTAATTTTTGGCGGCAAGAAGGAGAATAAGATGCCCAGCAGATGTCTTAACAGGGTGATGTTAATAGGTAATTTAACCAGAGATCCTGAATTGAGGTATACCCCGTCGGGGATGGCGGTTGCCTCGTTTGGTTTGGCAACCAATAGGGTTTGGGTAACCAAACAAGGTGAAAGAAAAGAAGATGCTCAATTTCACCGGATTGTGGCATGGAATAAACTGGCAGAACTATGTTCGCAGCTTTTGGCCAAAGGAAGAAGGATTTACGTTGAAGGCAGGATACAGTATCGGGAAATAGTCGATCAGGAAAATAATCGAAAACAAGTTTCGGAGATTGTGATTGACGATATGATTATTTTAGATAATAAGGGTGCTGGTGCCGGGGCAACCCAGGACCACCACCAACCGGCAGCCGCAGAGGAGTATGGGGCGAGCGATAACGGAACAATTGAAGATATCGTAATTCCGGACGAGGTGGTTGAGGGACAGACAGCGGAGAAAACGGAAGAAACGCCGGTGCAACAACCTCCTCAAGGCGGAGAGGAAATGCCCTTTTAATTAGTTTGACCGTCCTATACATTATTTAAAACATCAATGCTAAAAAAGAAAAAGACACCGAATCGGGAAATGAACGCCAGAGCAGAAAAGGGCTGCTCTTTTTGTAAAGAAAAATCGATACCCAGGTGGGAAGATCACGAAAAACTTAGGGAGTATCTCTCATCAAGAGGGCGGGTTTTGCCCGGGACGATGACTGGCGTGTGTGTAAAGCACCAGAGGGTAATGGCCAGGGCGATAAAGCAAGCTAGGCACTTGGCGCTGCTGCCGTTTACGGTGACAGAGTAGAGCCGCTTAGGTTTTTGGGTAAAATTTGGGAGAGTGGTTGGCGGTCTTAATTGGTATAATTTTTTTACGCCTATGAAGAAAACACAGCCAAAAGCGAGAAAGCGAATTATACGGTGGGCGCTTAAGGTTCCCAAAGGTGCGGATATTTTAGTAAAGAAGGGGCAGGTTGTCGAAGAGGGAGACGTATTGATGGCGGTCGGCAGAAAGGAGGAAAGGCTATATGACGCTTCTTTGATTTTGTCGAGATATTCGAAAGATAGTCTGGAAGAGCTTGGCCGGGCGATTAAGGGGAGGGTGGTGGCGGATGGTGAGTTACTGTTTACCGAGGGAGGGATTTGGTCGAAAAAAATATATTCACCCTTTGCGGGGAAGGTAGTAGGCATAGACGAGTTTGGCAATATTAAGTTTGAGATTGACAATGGCGAGATAAAGCAAATTAAGTCGCCAGTGAGAGGAGAGGTGGTGGAGACAAAAGGGGGAAGGATAGTAATTCAGTTCGGCGGTCAGCGCTTTAGGGGCAAGGCGTTGACTGAAGGTAGGGCATGGGGCAGGCTGGGAGGGACAGTAGCCAGACTGGGCGAAGTTGATTATTCGATAAGGAACAAAGTAGTCATATGTGAGCAAGCAAGTGTGACGATGGCGACAAAGGCCGAGGTGGTGGGAGTGGCGGGGATAGTGATAAGAGAAGACGACCTAAAGCCTCTAGAACGGCTGGAGTCTGATATGCCGATAATGTCCCTGGGAGAAAAGGAGTGGGAAGAATTAAGAGGGCTGGCGCTAGGGAGAGGCGAGGGAAAGAGAGTATGGATAAATGCCAGCAAAGGAAAATTATTAGTTATACTTTAGAGGTGAAATTGAGGACCTTAAGAAATCTTTCCATATTGGCTTGCGTGATTACCTTGGTGGGGGTAGTTGGTTATAGCTTGGGACAACGTCAGGCGGCAGGGGCAAGCGGTAAACTTGACTTAAACCTAATGTGGAGGGTCAAAGACAAGCTGGCGGAGATATATTTGGACAAGGATAAGATGGAGGACAAGGAAATGGTTTATGGGGCGATTGAAGGGATGGTGGCTTCTTTGGATGACCCGTATACAGTGTTTTTGCCGCCGAAGGAAAATAAAAGCCAAAACGAGGATTTGGCGGGTGAATTTGGGGGGGTGGGTATACAGCTGGGNNGAATATAAGGACAAAACACTGGCAGTAATGGCACCGCTGCCAAAAACTCCGGCAGAGAGGGCGAATATTAAGGCGGGTGATTTGATCTTAAAAATTATTGACGAAGAGAATAAAATTGACCGTGACACAAACGGGATTGCCCTGGATGAGGCGGTTAGCCTGATCAGGGGCAGGATTGGCAGTCAGGTGACACTGAAGATGTTTCGGGAGGGAGGAAAAGAGGCTTATGATGTAACTTTGACCAGGGAAAATATCGTGGTTTCGAGTATTGAATTGGAGTGGAAAGAAACAGATAAAGGAAAAGTGGCTTGGGTAAAGTTATATAAGTTTAGTGAGAGGATATACAAAGAGTGGCCGGAGATAGTCAAAAAGATTGTGGACGAAAGAGGTAGGGGAGGGTTGGCGGGAGTGGTTTTGGATTTGCGGAACAATCCCGGTGGGTACTTGCAGGCCAGCGTGGTAGTGGCGTCGGATTTTATTGATGAGGGAGTGATCGTTAAACAGCAATACGCTGACGGTTCGGCGGAGGTATTTTCGGTTGACGAGTCGAGAAGAAAGCTTTTGGAGGATAAGTTGGTAGTATTGGTTAATGGCGGTTCGGCATCGGCTTCAGAGATATTGGCGGGGGCAATAAAAGACTATAAACGAGGGAAATTGGTTGGGGAGAAGACATTTGGCAAAGGGACCGTTCAGCAACCTCAAGATTTTTCGGACGGTTCGGGTTTACATGTGACTATTGCCAGGTGGTTGTTGCCCGGCGGCAAAAATATCCATAAGGACGGAGTAATGCCTGATGTAGAGGTCAAAGACGAAAGCGGGGAAGAGGGGGTGACAGACGAAAAAAAAGATGTACAATTGGAGAAGGCGATAGAGGTGCTTCTGAAAGGTTAATATATATTTGTTTTTTTGCAGGAGGTGCTAATGAAAACGAAAACATTAAAGCCTTTTATTTTGGGGATAGCCCTAGGGGCGGGAATGGTGGCGACATTTGTCGGCGGGGCAGTAGTGGATAGAATAGAGGGCATAAAAATGTTGGACAGATTGGTAAAGAGAACAGAGACAGGGGTGGAGTTTCCGGAATTGAAACGAGAGATAGTTGACGAAGAATCGGTGGTGACAAAAGTGGTGGAGAGGGTAACACCGGGGGTGGTGACGGTGTCGATGAGTAAAACCAGGACGATAAATTTGTCGCCGTTTGATGGGTTTGGACTTTTTGGTGATTTTTTTGGATTTCCTGGTTTGCCTGGCAGACAGAGGGAAGAGAAGGTTGAACAGGACATCGGGACCGGGTTTGTGATCAGCAATGACGGGTTGATAGTGACTAATCGTCATGTAGTGTCTGATACCCAGGCCAAATATAAGGTGGTGATCGGTAAGGACGATGTGGTCGAGGTAAAGGAAATATACCGTGATCCGGATCCAGGAAGAGATTTGGCGATAATAAAGATTGACCGAAAAAACTTAACGCCGATTCCGTTGGGCGATTCTGACAAGCTGAAGGTTGGACAAACGGTAATCGCCATAGGAACGGCTCTGGGTGAATTTAGATCGACGGTGACCAAAGGAGTTATTTCCGGGTTGGGTAGGGGAATTGTGGCTGGGTCGCCTTTTGAGGGAAACGAGAAGCTAGATAATGTCATTCAGACCGACGCCGCTATCAATCCGGGCAACTCAGGAGGACCATTATTAAATTCTTCCGGAGAAGTAATTGGGGTCAATGTGGCAGTTTCGCAAAGCGGCCAAAATATAGGATTTGCTTTGCCGATAAATATAGTTAAAGAGTCAATTAATAACTTTAAGACTACCGGCGAATTTGAGAGGCCATTTTTGGGGGTGAGCTATTCGATGATTTCAAAACAAGCGGCGTTGCTTAACGAGGTGCCAATGGGGGCGTATGTCAGAGAGGTAATTGAAGGCAGCCCGGCAGAGAAAGGGGGAGTTAAGGCTGACGATATTATTATTGAATTTGATGGCCAGAGGCTAAACGAAGACACCAAAGACAGCCTGTCGGCAATGATAAATAAAAAGAAAATCGGGGACAAGGTGAAGGTCAGGGTGTGGAGGGAAGAAAAAGAGTTGTCGCTGGAGGTAGTCTTGGAGAAGCGCAAGCAGGAACAGGAATGACAGATTTTTATTGTGGCGAATCGAGGGCCGATAGCCCCAAAAGCAGGTCGGTAAGGTCGCCATTGAGGCATTTTTCGAGATTGAAGGATTGGTCGAGCCGGTGGTCCTTAACTTGGTTGCGGGAGTAATTATAGGTGCGGATTTTATCGGCACGCATAGCCTGGCCGATGGCCGACCTGGCGTTGCCAAGTTGGGAGAATTTCTTGTCTTCCTCGATTTGCCAAAGTTTTGCCCGGAGGATATCCATGGCGATTTCCCGATTTTGTTGTTGTGAACGTTCCTGGCGAACCGAAAGGGTGATGCCGCTGGGTTTGTGGACGAGTCTGATGGCGGTGGAGACTTTATTGACATTTTGACCGCCATGACCGCCGGCGCGAGTGGCGGTAATATCGAGATCTTCGGGTTTTATCTGGATATCATTTGAGGTAATTTGGGGGAGGACGACAACGGCGGCAGTGGAAGTATGGATTCGTCCGTGTTTTTCGGTGACAGGGATGCGTTGCACCCGATGGGTGCCGGTTTCCCATTTCAGCTGACCATAAGCATCGACACCTTGGATTTTGATGATATCGTCGTCAAGCTGTGACACTTTCCAACCTACCCGGTTGGCATAGCGAACATACATATTGACGAGATCCTGAAGCCAAAGAAGCGATTCTTCACCGCCGGGTCCGGGACGGAATTCAAGAATGGCAATATCGGGGTTGACGGTGGGCATATAATTGACGGGGTGACAACGACAAGGCTTAACCTTTCTTTTTGATGGTGGCCTTCTTTTCTTCTTTTTTCGTCAAATACTCCTTGCCTTGTTCGACTCTCTTGTTAAATTTATCGATCCGGCCGCGAGTGTCGACAAACTTATGTTGACCAGTGAAAAAAGGGTGACATTGGGAGCACACCTCGACGTCAATTTTCTCCAGAGTGGAGCCGGTAGTAAACTGATTGCCGCAGGCACAGCTGACTTTGGTGTCCGAATTATAGGCAGGGTGGATTGCTGATTTCATGGGGATAATTATAGCAGATTTTGGGCGTATCGGTGAGATGATCTGCCGAAGCGGCGTTTGGGGTGGGCTAATTGGTAAAGCTAGGAAAGAGTAAGGATATTTAGTAGCTGGTCAAGGTTAACCTTTTGTTGGGTTTGAAGAGACATGTTTTTTAGAGTGATTGAGTTGGATTTGATTTCATCCGGGCCAATGATGGCAACAAAGGGGATTTTGAGGTTGTCGGCGAACTTCAATTGCTTGCTAATTTTGTCAGAGTTGGGGTAGATAAGACTTGGGATGTTTTGGTCGCGTAGTTGGGAGACTAACTTAAGGCTAGCGGTTTCGGTATCGGCAGAAAAGTTGGCCACCAAAATTTTTGTTTTGGTGGTGGGAAGATTGGGGAGAAGGTTAAGCTCTTTAATGCAATCGGCAATACGATCAAGGCCAAGGGTGGTGCCGACAGCCGGCAGGGAGGGGCCACCCAGCGAGGCGATCAGGTTATCGTAGCGGCCGCCGCCGGTGATGGAACCAATTTTGGGTTCCTCAACATATGTCTCGAAGATGGTGCCGGTGTAGTAGTCGAGACCTCGGACAAGAGATGGGTCGAAGATGTAGGCGGAAGGCGGGACATTAAAGTCAGCCAGACGGCTGATCACCTGGGAAAGATTGTCGTCTGGTTGAGCTCTTTTGATATAGTCAAAAAGAGAGATGACCTGCGGGTCGGAAAGGCCTTTGGAATTGAGTTCATTTTTTACTCCATTTTCACCGATTTTGTTTAACTTGTCGAGACTTTGAAGTATGGAATTTTGGTTAGCGGTGATACCGGATGAGCTTAAAATCTGGGAGAGGACAAGGCGGCTGTTTATTCGGATAGAATATCGTCTAAAGTTAAGTTTCTGGAGGATGTTATAGATGACGGCGATGATTTCGGCATCAGAGACGGGGGAGGAGGAACCGAAGGAGTCGATGTCGCACTGCAGTATTTCCCGATAGCGACCCTTTTGGGTGTTTTCGGCCCGCCATACCGGTTGGATCTGGTAGCGTTTAAAAGGGAGGGGAATTTGTTTTGAATATTGGGAAAGGACCCGGGCAGCGGGAACGGTGAGATCATAACGAAGACCGATGTCGCGATTGCCTTGATCCTGGAAACGATAGACCAGTTTGTCGGCTTCGTCGCCATATTTGCCCATCAAAACCGAAGCGTATTCCAATGCCGGGGTTTCAAGCGGTTGGAAACCGAAAGTTTCAAAAGTGTCAATAAAGATGTTTTTGAGATAGTTTCTGGTTTGACAGTCGACAGGCAAAAAGTCGCGGAAGCCTTTGAGGGTTTGGATAGAGTTTTTCATATTTTGATTGTAACACTAATTTTAATTTAGTCCTGTCTTTTGGTAATATTTTGTTATTCTAAAGATCGGCGCGGCAGTGTTTTATGGGTGACTGACGGGACTTGAACCCGCAACCACTTGCTCCACAGGCAAGTGCTCTAACCAATTGAGCTACAGCCACCATGATTTTTAAAGTAAAAAAAACCGCCTGGCGGCGGCTGACTAAAAAAACAGGCACATCCGCCGCGGTTAGCAGGCGCGATGGTGGAACAGTCTACCTGTTGTCTTTGAAGCCATGTGAATATTTTATCAATAAAAAGGGGACTGTCAAACCAAGTCAGGGAGTGGTTTGATTTTTTGGGGTGGGGGAAGGGGAGGCGTAGTCAAAGTCGATAAGTTTGGTAAGGGAATAGGTTTTGGAATTGGAAGAAGGGGAAATGGGGAAAATGGCGATTACCTTGTGGCCGGCAGAAAGGGAGTCGGATTTTATTTTTAGTCCGTCTTTACTGACAATCTCGGTTTTGGTGTCGATTTTAAGCTGATATTGAGTGTCTTTGTTGGCAAAAGGAACGGCAACGACGATGGGTGATGACTTGGAGACGTCGACCAGAGTAGCGACAATGATAATATTTTTCTTTTCAGATATGGTCTTTAGGTCGATAAACACCAGACGCTTAGTAAGCAGCGAGTTGTTCTCGTCGGTATAACCCATGGCCAGGATGTCCTGACCAATTTTGACCTTGTCGAAGGAAGATTTGTTTCGTTTTGAGTCAATATAAACCGTGTCGGTGTCGACAAGCAGTTGCCGGGTGCCGTTTTGATAATCGATGGTGAAAGAATCAACACCAACTTCAATAACTTTGCCGATATATGCTTTTTTGACGTTGGCTGGGGAGGTGATTTCTTTGATTTTTTCTTGAACTTTTTGCTGGACCGCCTGGCGTATTTTCTGGATGTCTTCGAGCTTGGATTCTTTGGTGGGAGTGGCGGAAGTGGAGGAGGTTGGGGTTTGGGCAAAGATGAAGGATTGGGGGAAAATAAGGGAACAGAGGAAAATGATCAGGGGGAAGAGAGATTTGGAAAGCATAGTTTAGATTTTGGCAGTGGAGTAAGTGATAATCAGTTCCTTTTCGGTTTGGGTGTTATCGGGGTTGGTGGAGTTGATTTGGACGATGTTCACTCCGGTTTCCAGATCAATTTCGGCGGTAAATGCTCCGGATTGGTCGGCGGTGACGGTATATATCTTAAGAGGGGCGGCGATAATGACGGTGCTTTGAGGAATGGTTTGACCCTTAATAGTTACCTGGGAGGTTTGGGTAATGGTTTCGTTTTCGGGAGAGTCGATGGTTAAGAGGCTCGGTTCGGGGGTGATGGTGGCTTGGATGATGGGGGTGGCAGACAGCGGGGTGGGGGTGAGGCTGTTGTTGGTGGTGACGGCTGGTTTTGGCTGGGTGCGGTTGCGTTTGTTGAGAGTGACCAGACCGCCGGTAATGCCAAAACCAAGAACGGCGCCGAGGATGATGGCAAGAAACAGTTCTCTAACCATAAAAGTATTTTACATGATATCACATGAGCCAGAGACTGGTGGGGCTTTGAGCAAAGGTGATCTAGTGTCGACCAGATGATTTAGATTGAGGTTTGACGATGGATGGAATAAAATCGGATATGGAAATAAAACTAGTCGGCAAGCAGGCGGTAACGTTTAAAAGCAAAAAGGGGCCATTAATCGTGATTGATCCGGAAGCAGGCGAGGATTTGGAAAAACTGGGGGCGCAGGTGGTGTCTTTTAGTGATTTGTCAAAAGATTATCTGGGGATCGATAATGCCAGACTGGTGTTGAAGGGGGCGGGTGAGTATGAGGTGGGCGGAGTGGAGATAAGCGGAATCGGGGCGGGAGAGGGCAAGGTGGTTTATGTTTACAATGTCGAAGGGGTCAGGGCTGGGGTGGTAGGTTTTTTGGATAAACCGCTTGACGATAAAAAGCNNGAAAGAATTGATGGTTTGGATGTTTTGCTGGTTAAACTTGGGGAGGGGCAGGGGGTAAAGGACAGTGAAATATTGGGGTGGGCCAAAAAGTGGGGAGTGAATCATTTGGTGCTGGTTGGAGCAAATGGTGACGGACGGTTAAAAAGTTTTTTGGATGAGGTTGACGAAGAGGGTTTGGCGCCGGTGGGGTCGGTAAAAATAGAGAAAGAAAGTCTGCCGGAGGGTATGGAGGTAACTGTTTTGGGTAGTTAAATAATATGGAGGAAATAATTAAGCTACCGCCGCACTCACTAGAGGCGGAAGCCTCGATTTTGGGAGCGATTTTGATTGATAACGACGCGATTTTGGGGGTGTCAGAGTTTTTGAGGCCTGAGCATTTCTATAGTGGTAGTAACGGCAAGATTTTTGAGGCGATGATGGCGTTGTATGAGGGAAGGTCGCCAATAGATATCGTGACGGTTTCTGAAAAATTGAAGGAATTGAAGATGCTGAAAAAAATTGGCGGCAAGGCTTATTTGTCGAGGCTGGCCAATGAGGTGCCGACAGCGGCCAACGCCGATAGTTATGGCAGGATTATCAAGTCAATGTCGGCAAAAAGAGAGCTAATCAGTGTGGCGGCGAGGATAAGCGAAAAAGCGTTTGATGAGGGGCTGCCGTCGGATGAATTGCTCGATATCGCCGAACAAGAGGTGTTTTCATTGTCACAGAAGCACCTTAAATCGGTGCCGACTTCCTTAAAGGAGGTGCTGACTGCCAGNNTTTGACCGCCTTGATGAGTTACAAAAGCTGGGAAGCGGACTAAGAGGGTTGCCGACTGGCTTTAAGAGTCTTGATAATATGCTGGCGGGGATGCAGGATAGTAATTTGCTGGTGTTGGCGGCCAGGCCGGGAGTGGGAAAAACCGCGTTTTGTTTAAATATTGCCAGACATGTGGCAGTGGAGGCAAAGATGCCGGTGTGTGTGTTTTCGTTGGAGATGAGCAAGGAAGAATTGGTTGACAGGTTGTTGGTAAGGCAGGGATTGATTGACGCCTGGAAGCTAAAAACTGGCCAATTGTCGGAGAGTGATTTTGAATCATTGTCGGAGGCGATGGGGATATTGGCAGAAGCACCTCTATATATTGACGACTCGCCCGGGCTGACGGTAACGGAGTTGAGAACCAAGGCAAGGAGGTTACAGGTAGACAGAGGGGTGAAGTTAATAATGGTGGATTATTTGCAGCTGATGCATGGGGCGACCAGGGACAATCGGGTGCAGGAGGTGTCGGAGATATCCCAGGGATTGAAAAACCTGGCCAGAGAACTGAAGGTGCCGGTGTTAGCAGCCGCCCAGCTGTCCAGAGCGATGGAACAGAGAGGGGGACGCCCGAGATTGTCTGACTTAAGAGAATCGGGAAGTATAGAACAGGATGCCGACGTGGTGATGTTTTTGCACCGTGAGGACGAGGAAGTCAAGGAAATAGTAACCTGCAGTATTGAAAAACATCGGAACGGGCCGACGGGACAGTTTAATTTATACTTTAATGGCAAACAGGTCAGCTTTTTTGACGTAGAGAAGAAATAGCCGGCTGGATTGGGTGGTGTTTTGTGAGATAATAGACGAAGGCCGGAGTGGCGGAATTGGTAGACGCGCNNGTGACAGCAATGTCGTGAGGGTTCGACTCCCCCCTTCGGCACTAACGAGTTAGGAATTGTTAGAATTAATTAAATGAACATGAGTTTGGGAATAATTAGAGTGGTGGGAATGGTGGTGTTTATGTATCTAAGCTGGAGGAATTTAAGGGAAGATTATAAAGAGAAGGAATTAATCAGCTACGCCTGGTTGAGTATTTTGGCCTTTATGGTGGGAGGAAGACTGGTGAGCGTTTTGGGTTGGGGAGGGGAGAATGGAGGCTGGCAAGATTGGCTGTCTTTCTGGGCAAAACCAGGATTCAGCTATATAGGCGGTTATTTGGCAATGGTATTGGTTGGATGGTGGAGTTGTCGCAAAAACAGTTGGAAAACTTGGGCATTTTTTGAGGATAACCTGGTGGCAGTGTCGATTATGTTTTTACTATTTTTACTTGATGAATTTGTGAGGTCGGGATTCGATATCAACGCGGCGATGGCGGTGGTGGCGGTGTTTGACGGTTTGGCAATCGGCGTCTGGTCGAAGGGAAGATACCGTTCTTTTGTGTGGTATAGAAGCGGCAAGAAGGGATTCGCTTTTTGGACAGGTAATTTGGTTACCTGGCTGACGATGTTGGGGTTTTCTTTTTTGGTGGTAGAGAACACAATAAATAGGATTTGCTACCTGACTTTAGGTTTGATTTCTGCGGTGGGATTGGTTATCCTTGGGGATGTGTTAACAATTAGCAGGAAGAAGAAGTAAGATGAAAAAAACGGACAACGATACCCAACTGAAATTTCCACAAAAACTATTGAAACCCATTAAGAGTTTTCTGGAATCGGAGATTGTTAGACTAAAAAGGACGGAAAAAGGGATCAAAAGGAGCGATCCGTTTTCCGATCCGGGTAGGACTTTGGAGAATTCGAGCGAAGAGGATGCAGACGAACAGATCGGCCATTTTGAAGCCCAGGTGAAGGCCAGGTTTGTAACCAAACAGATAGTTCAGCTTCGGAGGGCGTTGTCGCTTTTGAAGATAGGTAAATATGGTATCTGTGAGAGCTGTGGCAAGATGATTGATACCGACAGGCTTGCCATCCATCCCGGAGTGACAGTTTGCATTAAGTGTGAGAAAGAAAGAGAGAAGTAGCCGTCTATTGACAGCGGGAGTTTGGTTGGGGTTACTGGGGTTACATGACTTTTTGGCGGAGTGTTCAAAGGTGTTGATTAAAAACAGTGGTTTTAGCTTTGGCGGCAGTTTTTGGGGAAGTAATTATTTGCAGCTTGGTTTACTGTTGGTGATGGGGATGGCGGTGTTAAGGGGGAAGGGGGGAGTTGGTCTAGTTTGGTTTTGGTTGGGGGGGTTGGGCAACATGATAGACAAATTAAGATTTGGTTATGTGAGAGACTATTGGCAAATAGGAAAAACCAATTTATATAACAATGTGTGGGATTGGTTGATCTTTTTGGGAGTTATGGTATTTTTGAAAAGACATGGAAAAGATAGAAATAATATTTGAGGACGATTGGCTTTTAGTTTTGAACAAGCCGGCAGGAATGACAACCACCAGTGAAAATAGCCGGGTGCGCTCGGTTGAGGACTGGCTTTTTGAAAATAGGAAAAACGGATTGAAGAGAAACGGTATAGTCCATCGTTTAGACAAGGGGACTTCGGGAATACTTTTGGTGGCAAAAACCGAAGAAGTGATGAGGGGGTTGTTGGATCAGATTAAGAAGAGGGAGGTGGTCAAAGAATACCTGGCTTTAGCCCAGGGCGAATGCCCGTTTGAGGGTGAGATTTGTATGCCGATAGGAAGATCCAAATATTTTTTCGGAAAATATGCGGTTAATGAGGAAGGGAAAGAGGCAAAAAGCAAGTTTTGGCTGGAAAAGCGGTTAACTAAGGAAGGTAAAAGTTATTCGCTGATTAGGGTAAGAATTTATACTGGCAGGACGCACCAGATAAGGGTGCATATGAGATATTTGGGCTGGCCATTGGTGGGCGATAGGACTTACGGCGGAGAAGTTTTGGGATTAGACAGACCTTTTTTGCACGCCAGCAGAGTGGTTTTTTCCCATCCTGCAAACGGCGGGAGGATGGAATTTAAAACAGAACTGTCTGATGATTTATTGATTTTTTTGGAGTTGTTTGATGAGGCTAAACGATAGACGGTGGTGGATTATTTTGGGTTTGGTAATGATCGGGTCGGTGGTTGGCCTGGGCGGGAACAGATGGTCGGGTAAAGATGATTTCAGGATTGGGGTGGCGGGTAAAGAGGGGGTGATGATGGTTTCGGTCAGCCCGTCAAGACGGATGATAAACATAGTAAAGGTGGACAAAGAGACGGAAATATGGTTCCCTGGAGGGATGGGTTGGTACAAAAGCGATAGGATGGCGAAAATATTGGATCAGGAAAAGGATATGTCGTTATTTGAAGGAGTATTGTTTTATAATTTTGGATTTGTGGCAGATTGGCTGGTGGTTGGTGAGCCTGATGATTGGCAGGAGTTTGGATTTCTGGCCAATCGTTTGGGTTGGGCAGGATGGGCAAGATATAGATTGATGGCTGATGAGTTCCTGATGAAAGAGGAGACGTGGGGAGGGAAGGAGTTGGAGTTGAAGTTGGATGAAGTGGCGGCTAGAGATCTGGCTGATGACGGGGTGTTGGAAGGTGGTAAGAGATTGCGGGTTTATAACGCCAGCGGTATTGACGGTTTGGGAAGGTTTTTGGCAAAGAGGTTGGAGTGGGGTGGATTTGTGGTTGATTTAGTGGAAAATTCTGAAAAAAAAGTTAGCAGGTGTCGAGTGGTGATGAACAGGAAAACACAGACGGGAGGGGTGCTTGAGAGAATACTGAGATGGTGGGGTTGCGAACAGAGTGGGGATGAGGATATGGCAGATAATGACGTTGAGTTGTATTTGGGAGAGGAATTGGCGGAAGTGATAAAATATTTAAGTTACAAAAGGGATAGAGAATAGGGGCTAATTTCAAACTATGTCTGGTCACTCAAAGTGGGCAAACATCAAAAATCGGAAAGGGGCACAAGATAAGAAGAGAAGCGAGGCGTTTACCAAGATCTCCAAAGCAATTTTGACGGCAATCAGGGAAGGGGGAGGCAATACCAATCCCGAGTCAAATTACCACCTGAAGGCGGTAATAGAGAAGGCCAGGGAAGCAAATATGCCGAAAGAAAATATCTGGCGAGTTTTGAGTAATTTTGACTTAAAAAAGGCAAATCTGGTGACCTGTATTTTTGAGGGTTTTGGACCCTTGGGTGTGCCGATGGTGGTGGAGGCGGAGACGGACAATAAAAACAGAACAATAGCGGAGATGCGGAACGTTTTTAAAAATCACGGTGGCAGTTTGGGGGAAGGCGGCTCGGTGATGTATCAATTTAAAAAAGTTGGTGAGGTTGAATTGGAGGAGGAGGTAGGGGAGGATAAACAGCTTGAATTGATAGATTCCGGGGCGGAAGAAATAAAAGAAAATTTCATTTGGGGCGACGAGGCTGATCTTGGTAAAATGGGCGACAAGGCAAGGAGCCTTGGCTTAAAGGTGAAAAGGACTGAGGTGGTATTAAGGGCTCAAACTCCGATTAAATTAAGCACTGAGGGCGAACTGGAACAAATAATGGACTTGATTGACGAGCTGGAAGACAATGAAGAAGTTATTAGAGTGTTTGCCGGTTTTGATTATTCGGAATAAATGTCTAAACGATTAAGGTATATTATTTCTTCGGTGTTGGCAGCGGTTGGCTTTTTCTTTTTTATTACCCTACCCTATGAAGCAAGATACTACGGACTAATGGTTGGTATAGTATTGACGGTGTTCTGTTTTTGGTTTGGGTTGGGATTGATGTTTGAAAAGAGCATAAACACTAGGTTGATGTCGGTAATTTTGCCGGTTTGTTTTTTTGCCGGTTTTGGAATGTTTCTGGCTTTGTTGTCGAATACAACTTTGGCGGCATTTATCGGTAGCCTGGTTTTCGGGGTGACTTTTTATGTCTTGTTTTTGGTTGAAAACGTTTTTTTGGTGGCGATTGGTTACAAAACAGTTCCCTTATACCGTGCCGCTTATACAGTCAGCCTGATAGTTCTTTTGGTTACCTGTTTTTTTCTTTTTGACACATTGTTGTCGTTTCAGCTTATCTATTGGCTAAATTCGTTGGTGGTGTTCGGTTTATCTTTTTTATTATTTATTTACCAATTTTGGGCAGTGGCTATTGAGTTACCCGATGATGGCAAAAACAAAAATTTCTGGTCGTATGTTTTGATACCAGCCTGGTTGGTAAGCCAATTAGCTTTGGTTTTTTCGTTTTGGCCGGTGGGAATTTTTAAGGGGTCGATATATCTGGTGTCGTTTTTATACATTCTATGCGGCTTAATACAGGCGGAAATTAGGGGTAGACTATTTAAGCGGGCGTGGTTAATGTATTTATGGATTGGGGTGGCGGTTTGCTTGGGAATTGTGTGGGTGACGAATTGGTAGGAAGTGGGGGAGAAGATATTAGGGGTGGAGGCAACCTGGGAATGATGGAGTTAAAGTCTATTTAGTTAAGATAGCCTTGCGGGGTAAGTGATAAGTTAAGTATTTAATTGTTGAAGTCTGTTGTCTAAAAAAAACAGAGAGGCAAGCAGGGGCAGGGGAGAGAGGATAGGGAAGTTTTCACGGTTTATCCTATAATTTTCACATAACCTATAATATATTATAGGACTTAAGTTGATGATATATATTGATATAGTCTATGTGGAAAAGGCATTTAATTGGCAAGAGAGGTTTGAGAGTGCCAGAGGGTTTGGGGAAGAGAGCGATATGCGATACTTTTTATTTTTGTTGTCGACTAAATGATAACGTTGATTGGTTGGTAGGATGTAGATGATGGGTTGTTGTCCTCCAGCCAGGGATTCCCAATTTTTATATGTCGCACAATGTATCTTTTACGACATATCCAAACGAGACAGCCGGGGGAGAGGGCTTATTTCGCTTAATTAAGTTGATTATTATTCGATAAATATAATTTGATTGACAAGATATTATTGTTTTGTTGTCGTTTTATTGGCTCTACTCGCCCGCTTGGCCGCGATTGCTTATAAACCGTTTTATTAGCTTTAAAACGACTATTTGACTCCCCCGAGGATATTTTTGGAGGGGATATAGATTTTATGCCTAAAGATAGGTATAAATATTTTCAACTTCACTAGAGCCTCTAGAAACAACGATTTGCGCTGTAGACGGGGCTTTGGTGGTAAGATTAGTAATATGGATAAGGATTTGAGCCGATTGATAAGGTCATTTTTGGAACATCTGGAGGTGGAGAAGAACTGTTCAAAACTGACGGTTAGAAACTATCAGCATTATTTGCAGACGTTTTTGGATTTTGTCGGTGGAGAGAAAGGCGGTCAACCGATTATTGATGATTTAGACCTGGATTTGATTAGAAGATACAGATTGTTTTTGTCGAGAAAGAAGGGCGTAGACGGAGAGATGAGATCGGTGACGCAGGGATATCATATTATTGCCTTAAGATCCTTTTTAAAGTGGCTTAGCAGGAATGACTATCGGGTATTGTCGCCGGAGAGGCTGGAGGTGCCGAAAAATCGCGACCATTCGTTAAAGTTTTTGGACGGTGAGCAGGTGGAAAGATTGTTGAACCAGCCAATATTGTCGACCAAAAGCGGGTTGAGGGATAAGGCGATTTTAGAATTATTATTTTCGACCGGGTTGAGGGTTTCGGAGTTGACGGCGTTAAACCGTGATGATGTGAATTTACAAACCCGTGAGTTTGGAGTGGTGGGTAAGGGTGGACGGTCGAGGGTGGTTTTTATCTCCAGGCGAGCCGCTGGTTATTTAGAAAGATACTTAAGGTCGAGGGTTGACCATTATAAACCACTGTTTATTAACTATCCCAGAAAAAAGGCAATCGAGTTGGATGAAGAGAAGACAAGACTGTCGGTCAGGTCGGTACAAAGATTGGTCGGGGCTTACGTCAGAAAAGCCAAACTGCCGGTCATGGCTACACCCCACACCATCAGACACTCGATGGCGACTGACTTGTTGCGTTCCGGGGCAGATTTAAGGTCGGTTCAGGAAATACTGGGACACAAAAACATAGCGACGACACAAATTTACACTCATGTAACCAATGCCAGATTACGAGATGTCCATGAAAGATTTCACAGTGGCAACAAGGAAAAATGATAGTCGAGATGTCCTTATAAAAGCTAGGTTTTTTGTGTTACCGGTGTGTATGAGAAAGACAGTTGTTTGGTTGCCCAAAATTAGGTAAATTGGTTGAATATTAGGCCAAAAATCGATTTTTAGCTTGTATTAGCAGTCTAAGTGACATATTGCTAATTTAGGTCCAAGATATTAGATGGTCCTATAATATGAGACCACTCCCCTACCCTACTTGGGGTGGTGAAGTAAGAATAAGCCGGGCGGGTAAATAAATTGTTAGGCAGACGGTTCGGAGGCGCTGGAGAGGACGGTGATGGCGTTAACTTTGTCGTCGGCAGATTTGAAACGGATGAGAATGACGCCTTTGGTGTTGCGGCTAAGGACGGGAATATTTTTTAGGGGCATTTTTAGGGTAACCGCCTTTTTGGTGACAAGAATTATCTGGCTGTCGTTTTCGGTGACAACCTGGGCGGAGGCAACATTGCCGGTTTTTGAGGTGAGATTGGCAACTTTTATGCCAATACCGCCTCGGCGCTGGGTGGGATATAGATAAATGTCAGATCTTTTGCCAACGCCGTTTTCGGTGACAACTAAAAGATGTTTAAAGCCGTCTTTGGATTTGGTGGCGGCGACGACGTCCATGCTAACCAAGAAATCGTTTTCCTTTAGGAGGATGCCCCGGACTCCCCGGGTGTGCCGACCCATGGGGCGGATGTCTTTTTCGTCAAAACGGATACATTTGCCCTTATTGGTAACAAGAAACAAATGATCGTCACCGTGAGTAATTCTGGCCCAGATTAACTGATCATCAGTATCGAGTTTGATGGCGGTAAGGCCATTTTGGCGGATGTTGGCGAATTTGTCGATGAGAGTTTTTTTAACCGTTCCCCTTTTGGTGGCAAGAACAATAAACTTGCCCTCCTGACTTTTGGTGATGGGAAGGACGGCTTGGATGGTTTCACCCTGGACGATATTAATGAGGTTAACAATGGCTTGGCCTTTTGACTGGCGGCTGCTTTCGGTTATGTCCCAGACTTTTGTCCTAAAAACCCGTCCTTTGTTGGTAAAGAAGAGCAGATCGTCGTGAGTGTTGACGGAGAGCATGTTTTCAACTTCGTCTTCCGACTTGGTAGTCATGCCCACCACGCCTACCCCACCCCGTTTTTGGGTGCGGTAGGTTTCCTTGGGGACGCGTTTAATATAGCCAGTCTTGGTGATGGTGACCAGGGTCGGTTCGTTGGGAATAATATCTTCGTCATTAATGGCATCAAGTTCGCGGCTGTGGATTTTGGTGCGGCGTTCGTCGGAATACTTTTCCTGGATTTCCTTGTTTTCTGACTTGAGGACTTCAATCATGTCGGCCGATTGGGTAACAATGCCGGTGAGTCGTTTGATATTTTCCTGGATTTGGTCATATTCTTCGTCAATCTTTTGTCTTTCTAGGCCGGAAAGTCGGCGGAGTTGCATATCAAGAATGGCTTGAGACTGAAGGTCGGTGAAGCCAAATTTGTCCATAAGTTTTTGCTTTGGGTCTTCGTTGACTTTAGTGGATTTGATGGTTTTAATTACCTCATCGATAATATCCAGAGCTTTGCGGAAACCTTCCAGGATGTGGTTGCGCATATAAGCGCCTTTCAGATCAAAAATAGAACGGTTGCGGACAACCGATTCACGGTGGCGAAGGAAGAGAAGGAGCAGTTGGCGAAGGTTGAGGGTTTGAGGGACGCCGTTGGCCAGAGCGAGCATGATGGCGGAGTATGAGCTTTGGAGTGGAGTGTATTTGTAGAGTTTGTTAAGGACGGTTTTGGGTCGGCCATTTTTTTTGATTTCGACGACGACGCGGATACCGTGGCGGTCAGATTCATCGCGAAGATCGGAAATGCCAATGATCTTTTTTTCATGAACCAGATCGGCGATTTTTTTGACCAGTTCGGATTTGTTGGTCTGATAGGGCAGTTCAGTAATGATGATCCTGATTTTTCCGGTTTTGGTTTCTTCGATTCTGGCGACTCCGCGGACAGAAAATTTGCCTCTGCCGGTGGTATACATTTCAGTTATGCCTTTTTTGCCGTATATTTCGCCGGCAGTGGGAAAGTCGGGGCCGTTGACAAACGGAAGAATGCTTTCGAGGGTGGCAGAAGTTTCCAGGGTGTATTTCTGCTTTTCAAGAAGATGAATGGGGGCTAGGACTATTTCTTCGGTGGTCTGCGGTTTCTGGTTGATTAAGTTGGGAATTTCGATGGTTTCCTGCGGTTCAAGACGGGAGTGGTTGAGAATATGGTCGATGGCTTGGGTGAGCTCCTTGAGGTTGTGGGGTGGCATTCTGGTGGCCATACCAACGGCAATGCCGTCGGCGCCGTTGAGGAGCAGGTTGGGAATTCTGGTGGGTAAGACAGAAGGTTCAAGAGTGGTGCCGTCGTAGTTTGGCACCATCTCAACCGTGTCTTTGTCGATGTCGGTGATCAGTTCCGGAGTTAATTTGGCCATACGGACTTCGGTATACCTCATGGCGGCGGGTGGATCACCATCGATCGAACCAAAATTTCCTTGACCAAAGACCAGAGGGTAGCGGAGAGAGAAGTTTTGAGCCATGCGGACCAGAGACATGTAGACGGCGGCATCACCATGGGGGTGGTATGATTTGAGAACTTCACCGACAACAGCGGCGGATTTAACATTTTTACCGGAATGCCCAAGCCCCATCTTATCCATAGCGTAAACGATACGCCGGTGAACCGGCTTGAGGCCGTCACGGACGTCGGGCAAAGCCCTGGCGACAATAACCGACATGGCATAGTCGAGATAGGATTTCTCCATCTCGGGGACGATGTCGACATCAAGTATTTTGCCGGTTGGTTTCAATTTATTGGTCTCGTCTATGTCGGGCATAAGCGGTGTGGTGGTTTAAATGTCTAAGGTGGCCAGATGGGCGTGGGTTTGAATAAATTTTTTTCGAGGAGGAACGTCTTCGCTCATTAGCGTGCGGAAAGTTTCGTCAGCCCTTTGGGCGTCGGCAATGGTTATCCTTTTAAGAATTCTGGTTTCCGGATTCATGGTGGTTTCCCACAACTGTTCAGGATTCATTTCACCCAAGCCTTTGTAGCGCTGGATGTCGACGTTGGTTTTGCCGAGATTTCTTAAAAATACTTCTTTTTCTTCTTCGGTATAGCAGTATTGGATTTCTTTGTTGTGTTTAATTTTGTATAGAGGCGGCATGGCCAGGTAGACGTAGCCTTTTTCGATGGTGCAGGGAAGATGACGGAAAAGTAGGGTGAGCCAGAGGGTGTTGATGTGTGAACCGTCGACATCGGCATCAGCCATAAGGATTATTCGGTGATAACGCAGTTTTTCGGGATTAAGGGTCTCCCCTATTCCCATACCCAGGGCGATAATCAGATCCTTGAATTTTTCAGAAGAGACGATTTTGTCCAGACGCATGCCTTCAGTGTTTAGGCCTTTGCCCCAAAGAGGTAAAACGGCTTGGGATTTTCGGTCGCGGGCCTGTTTGGCGCTGCCGCCGGCAGAGTCGCCTTCGACGATAAAAATTTCTGAATCCTGTGGGTTTTTTGATTGACAGTCGGCCAGTTTGCCCGGAAGGCCGAGAGAATCAAAGGCACCTTTGCGCATGATGGCGTCTTTGGCGGCTTTGGCGGCCTTACGGATTTGGATGGCGAGAATAGATTTGCCGACGATAGTTTTGGCGATATCGGGGTGCTCTTCAAAATACATTTCAAGCTCTTCTTTGACGATTTTGTAGACAATGGGTTGGACTTCGGAGTTGCCGAGTTTACTTTTGGTTTGGCCTTCAAATTGCAGATCCTTGCTCCCCATGCGGATGGAGATAACGGCGGTCAGGCCTTCCCGAACGTCATCACCGGTAATTGAATCGTCTTTGCTTTTAAGCAGTTCTTTTTTGTCGGCGTAATCCTTAATAACTTTGGTGAGGGCGGCCTTAAAACCGGAAAGGTGGGTGCCGCCTTCGGAGGTGTTGATGATGTTGACGTAGGAAGGGGTATTTTCCTGAAAAGTGTCGTTATATTGGATGGCAATTTCGGCATCGACGTTATCTTGGGCGCGGTGGATGTAGATTGGTTCGTGAACAGTGCTTTTGCCTTTATTTATTTCGCGAAGGAGAGAAATAATGCCACCTTCAAAGTAGAAATGCCTTTGGGAGTTGGTGCGCAGGTCAAAATAGTGGAAGTAGATTTTGGAAGTCAGGTAGGCACGGTCTTTGAGGGACCTGATTATGGTTTTGCCATCGAATTCAGTGGTTTCTTTAAAAATTTCCTTATCAGGGTAAAAGGTGACGGTGGTGCCGGTGAGGTCTTTGGGGATGATGGCAGTTAAGGGCTGAACTTTGGTTTCGGGAATTTCGGTAAGTTTGGTTTTGACTTTTCCTCTGGAAAACTCCATAAAGTAGATTTTTCCGTCCCGCCTGACCTCAATCTGATAGAGGATGGAAAGAGCATTGACGCAGGAGGCGCCAACGCCATGGAGTCCGCCGGAGACTTTGTAGGCGGCGCCTTCAAACTTGCCGCCGGAATGGAGAGTGGTCATAATCACTTCCAGCGCCGGTTTCTGGTATTTAGGCATGATGTCGATGGGGATGCCGCGGCCGTCGTCGGCGACAGTAACGGAGTTGTCTTGGTGAACGACAATCCAGACGTTTTTGGCAAAACCGGCCAGGGCTTCGTCGATGGAATTGTCAACAATTTCTGTCAGGCAGTGATGAAGGCCGCGGATGTCGGTGGAACCGATATACATGGCTGGCCGTTTGCGGACCGGTTCAAGGCCTTCAAGGACGACAATCTGATCACTGGTGTAGTTTTGGGTGTCAGCCATAAAATTTGGTGGCTAAAAGATCAATTTATTTCGAGATCTATTGAGTAATTTAATTGTATCAGAAGGAAATAGCTTTACAAGTGGTAAAAATAATGGAAGGATAGGTAATAAATGGTATAACAAAATGGGTCAAAATGGGTCAAACGAGGCAATAAAAATACGACAGGATGGGGGTAATCAGGCTGGCTGTTTAGGGTTTCCCGTCAGAAGGCTGAGAAAGTGGTAGCCGACAATGGCGGTGGCAACTAAGACGTTTAGGGATTTGTTGATTCCGTGCATGGGAATTTCGACAATCTGGTCGACTAGAGAGAGGGTTTCTGGCGATAACCCCTGGCTTTCACTGCCGGCAACGATGGCGATTGGTTGGCGGTAGTCGGTTTTTTGGTAATGGCGGCTGTTTGGAGTTTGTTCGCAGGCGATAAGCTGATAGCCTTGTTTTTTTAGATCCAAGAGGATGTCGGTGGTGGAGTAGGAATGTTGCCAGGGAACAAGTTTCCAGGTGCCGATTGAGGCGCGGTGGATTTTAATATTTGGTGGGGTGACAACCTGGCCACAAAGGTATATTTTTTCGGCGGCCAGGGCGTCGGCCAGACGGAAAAAAGAGCCGATGTTGTAAGTGTCAACGACGTTATCGAGGACAAGAACGAGGGGGTGCCGCTTAACCTGGCGTTGGATTTTTTTTGACTCCCCTACTCCACTTTGGCGAATCTGGTGGGAATTCATTTTGACCATTGCGACTTAAACAAAAAAGGCGCGGCTTTGAGGCCGCGCCAATGATTTTGATCGGAGCTTATTGGCAACCGCCGGCGGCAGCTGCGGCCGAAGAGTCGGCCAGGTCGGCCAGAACGGTGGAGCATTCCTTGGGGGCTTTTTTGAAACCGCCGCAAATAAATTGTTTGACACCTTCTGGGGTCCGGTATTTATCTTGGGTGACGGTGGTTTTGCCGATGACAACGCTACCTTTGCCGTCGGCAGTGTAGGCGTTTTCGGGCGGAAACTGCATGCCGTTAATTACCATGGTTGGCGATCCGGAAATTTTATTGGCTTCGGTTAGGGCCAGTTCTTTTTCGATAAGGTCAACAGTCTGTTTATTGAAGCATTCGGTGATTTTGGCGGTGTCAAGATTGGCTTTTTTGGCCTGTTCTTCCCAGCAGGTGTCGGCATTTTCGTAGTTACAGTTTTTGTTGGTGTTATCAATAAATGCCCACCAGTCTTTTTTGTTGCCGGCTAGATTGAAAGCGCAGATCTCTCTGATGTTTTGGTTGGCTTCCTGGCGTCCATGGAGAGAGGCATAATAAGTTTGATCGCCGGTCTTGATGTAAGCTTTTTCATCCAAGCACTGTTTTGAATTTTGGCCAACGACTTCCTGACATTCCTTAACAGTGGTAAAGTATTTGTTTTCAACATACTGGCTGCATTGGGTGATGTCGCCGGCGCGGGCTTTGCAGTATTCAGTAAGATTNNACCGGCTTAATGATGTCTTCGGCCATGTTGCCGTAAGGACAGAAGCTCATAACGTAGAATTGGAATTCCGGACGATCCTTTTTTTCGGGAGCAAAAGTAATTTTAGAGGTGGCACCTTGGGCGTCGCCCGGTTTTTGGGAGCCGGTAAAAAGCGAATAAAGGGAATAACCCAGGGAGGCAACAAAAACGATACCAAAAAGGATAACGGTGGTTTTGGGTACCTTAATATAATTACGCTTTTCGCTCATAAAAAATTACCTAAACAATTAATGACTTTTAGGAGTATACATGAAAATTATGGCTCTTCAACCACGACGATTGCCTGAACTGGGCAAGAATCGATGGCGGTTTGGGTTTGGGGGGGAATCTGTCCATCCGGTGGTTGCTGTTTAACGATAGCTTTGTAAGTTGATTGGTCGAGGGCGAAGACTTCAGGGTCGACCAATGGGCAGGTATTGCAACCGATGCATTTGTCTTGGTTGATGGTTATTTTTGGCTTTGACATAGGTAAAAGTTGTGTATTGACAATTAACAAAAAAATAATATGATTTATTCTATCATGAAATCTGAAGACGAGCCTCCGAGTAGTCTGGTGTTTAAAGTAACTCCTTATTTGGAGAGGTTGGCTGGTAAGTCGGCAGCGGTGAAAAAAGAATTTTATCCTTCGCCAAAANNACGAAGCGGATGGTTGTGGTTGCGAAGATCCACTATTGGAAGAGCCAAATACGATTGTAAAAGGCTTGGTGCAAAAGTATCCAAAACGGGTATTGCTGGAATTGACCTTGTCGTGTGCCGCTTATTGCCGTTTTTGCACCAGAAGGCGGAAGGTTGACGACCTGGTGCAGGGCAGGTTGACCAGAGAGGATGTAGACGAAGTGACGAAATACATTAAGGAGCATAAGGACATCAACGAAATAATTTTTTCCGGCGGCGATCCGTTAATGTCACCGGAGATGCTGGAATACGGGATTGAAAAGTTGAGTGGGCTGGAAAACGTCAAAATAATTAGGGTTCACACCCGGGTGCCGGTGGTTGACCCGGGGGCGATAGACGAAAGAATCCTGGATATCTTTAGAAAGATTAAAAAGCAGGCTTTTTATTTATCGTTGCATTTTGAACATCCGGACGAAATTACCGAGGAAGTGGAAGAAGTGATCGGCAAATTCAGAAAACTGGGGGCGATATTGCTGTCGCAGTCGGTTTTTTTGAGAGGGGTAAACGATTCGGTTGATGTTTTGGAAAAGCTTTTTAACCGACTGACGGAATTGGGAGTCAGGCCGTATTATATTTATCGATGCGATCCAGTGAAGGGGGCGATGCACTTTATGGTGCCATTTAAAAAGGAAGTGGAGATAATGACCAAGCTTAGAAAAGTGTTAAGCGGAATTGCCTATCCGACTTACGTGATTGACGCGCCGGGCGGATACGGAAAGGTACCGGTGCCGCTTGGATTTTGGCAAAACGGGAAGGGAGGGTTTAGGGATTACCGTGACGGCGAGATTAAGATAATCGGTCCGTAGCTTAAACCAAGCTGGATTTGTGTTTCTTAAGAAACTCGCCGGATTTGATAACGGCATTAAGGATGAGGTGGATGCGGTCAAGGGCTTCGGAGTCGCTGATTTTTTTGAGGTCGGAAGGAAAATAGTGAAAGATTTCGTTTCGGCCATGTTTCCAGGCATCCCAGAGAATTTCGGCCAAGGCTTCACCGTCGGGGTCGAGGTCGGATAATTTCTGGAAGATGGAAAATCTTTTGTAGCGGAGGGAAGGGTTGAGGGTCTTGCCCACCCTAAAGCGGTCGCTTTCGTAGCTGTTTTCATCGATGATGCCAAGCGATAGGAAGAAATCCTTTAGGTACCCCTCATAGGCTTTGGCCGCCGGGGCAACCAGAAAGGAGTAGTCGCTGATGGAATTTTTTTTGAGGAGGCGGATAACCAAACAGATGTCGTCAAGAAGACCAATTTGCGACGGAGAGAGGTATTTTTTGGCTTGGGTAACAAGATCCGGCTGGATGGGACTCATAGGAAATATCTAATCAGCAACCAGAGAAAAAGGGAGTTGATAAGGAAAAAAGTGTAGAGATAGTATTTCAGATATGGGAGTGGTAGTTGTTTTTTTTCGCGGGCAAAGAGCCATTTTTGGAGATGTTCGGGTTGAGAATTAAGATCGACATATTCGTCAATCAGGAGATGGAGGTTTAGAGAAAGAAGAAAGGCCATGACGAAGATGTTGGGCGAGGAAGTGAAAACAAAAAAGGTGGTTAGGGTGAGGACAACCTGAAAAAAATAGTGGTGAAAGATTAGGCTGGTGTGGCCTTTGTGGGTGGATTCGAGCAGGGAGAGAAGACTTTTGAATTGGCGGGATTGGAAGTAGGACTGCGCCTGGCGGCTTTCAGACAGAGACGGTTTGAGAAAAAACCAGAAGACCAGGTGGTCCAGATCAAGAAAAAAAGAGCCAAGGATCAGGCCACAAAAAAGACCAAGATAGTTTGGCCAGGGATTTTGGTTTAGGAACCAAAAAAGAGAGACGATCAAAAAAATGCCAATAGTCGGCAGTAAGTGCCTTTTTAACTCCCCTTTCACTATTAAATAATAGCAGAACGGACCAATTACTCGTAACGCAGGGCTTCGATAGGAGACAGTTTTGAGGCTTTTTGGGCGGGGGCGACGCCAAAGATGATGCCAACCGCAGAAGAGACTCCGAAGGCCAGGATAACCGAGGAAATGGTGACCTGGGCGGGGAAAAATTTGTTAATTAAAAGCGAGCCTAAAAAGCCCAGGGTGATGCCGACGGTGCCGCCAAGAACCGAAAGGGTAACGGCTTCGATCAGAAACTGGATGAGAATGGCGCGGGGATAAGCGCCCAGGGCTTTGCGTAAGCCGATTTCTTTTGTTCTTTCGGAAACAGTTACCAGCATGATGTTCATAATGCCGATGCCGCCGACAACTAGTGAAATGGCGGCGATACCGGTAAGGGCGACGGTCAGGGTGCCGATAATGGCGTTGATGGAATTGAGAAGTTGGGCACTGTCGAAGACGGAGAAGGCATCTTCATCATAATATTTGGACATCAGTGACTTAAGGGCGGATTTGGTTTGGTCAACCAGTTCTTTGCTGGGGACTTTGACGATGATGGTGTTGATGTCTTTATTTCCGGAAATTTCAAAGCCAACAGAGAGGGGGACAAAG
>DCTR01000048.1:0-251 GCA_002329385.1 Candidatus Shapirobacteria bacterium UBA1435 | reverse complement strand
TTTTTACCCTTAACAATGACTTTTCTGCCGATAATACTGCCGGAGGGGAACAGGTCGGCGGCAAGTTGGTGCCCCAAAACAATAACGGGGCTGTTTTTGTCGTCTTCTTCGGCGGTAAACCAACGGCCATTTGAGGCAGAGGGAACCAGATTGTTGTTGGGACCGTAGTCGGCGGTTGAACCGGCAATTTCGACTGATTTTTTGGTGGAATAGGCCGATTTAATGTCACTAAAGGCGACATTGGCGGGCAT
>DCTR01000040.1 GCA_002329385.1 Candidatus Shapirobacteria bacterium UBA1435 | reverse complement strand
TGAAGGGCAAGATTTAGTAACGAAATTGAGCCGGCCGCCAGACCGCTGGCAAAGAAGAGAGTGACGGTGTTTTCGATCTCGGCTAATCCGAGCGAGAGGCTGCGCGGAAGCATCAGCCGAAATATTTCCCTGACCCCGCTCTGGTTAAGATCAAAAGAGGGCGAATACCTGAAACCTAATTTTTTGGCGACGGGGATCTGGATAGCTAGGTGAAAGAAGGCGCCGACAACAGCACCATAGGTCACCCCGTAGATACCAAACGTGGGAGACAGGGTGAAAATGGCTAAAATAATAAATGAATTGTAAATAATCGGTGAAAAAGCCGGGATAATAAATGCCTGATGGACCTGAAGAATACCGGTAATAAAATTACTCGCCAGAAAAAACAATTGGGCCAGCAAAAGCACGCGGCTTAGGCCGACCATCAGATCGATCTGGGGATCGGTAAAACCAGCGGCTATCAGCCTAGACAGCGGCCGGGCAAAAACAAAGATGGCAGTGGCGGCAACCAGAAAAAGGAGGAGGAGGAAGTTGACGACAGTCGAGGCAATCCGATAGGCCTGTTTTTCGTCGCGATGTAAATAGCTTGAAAAAACCGGGATAAAAGAAGCTGAAAGAGCGCCGGTTACCAAAAGTTTAAAGATAAGGTCGGGAAGACGAAAAGCGGCATTGTAGGCGTCGAGTTGGCTAACGCAGCAGGAAAAAAACTGAGAATAAAGAAAACGGCTACGAAGAAAACCCAAGACGGCAGAAAGACAGAAGGTAATGGTTAAGACAATGGAAGCAGAAAAAATACTACTTTGCCTTTGGGTGGAAAATTTGCTGACGTATTCCCTGATGGTCATAAACTAGATTATTTTAAACGTTATTTGCCTTTTAGTGAAAACAAAAATGCCATCAACACCCAGGTAGTTGTAAAGAGGCCAATCTTAAGCTACAATACCACTCATGCCTATAAGTATATCTGCCAAAAAATCGTTGAGGAAATCGATTAAAAACAGCGAAGTAAACAAGCAAATCAAGAAGAAGTTAAAGGCAGCGGTTAAACAATATTTAGCCAAGCCGACAAAAGAGCTGCTGGACAAGACAATTTCCCTGATAGACAAGACGGCTAAAAGCGGAGTTTACCACAAGAATAAAGCGGCCAGAGTCAAGTCGAGATTGAGCAAAAAATTGAAAACAGTGGAAACAAAAAAAGCGGTAGCAAAGAAAGAAACAACCAAAAAAACGGCAAAGATGTGAATGCTATAGGTCAACCTGACCTACGGATTGACTTATAGCGAAATTGACTTTATAAGTTTTGGTAATTCGATGAACAAGTTTTTTGTAACTACTCCAATTTATTATATAAACGATGTCCCCCATATCGGCCATACGTGCACAACGGTGGCGGCAGATATTGTTGCCAGGTGGCACAGAAGCCTGGGGGAAGAGGTTTTCTTTCTAACCGGAACGGACGAACATGGCCAAAAGGTGGCGGAAGCGGCGGAAAAACAGGGCCTAGATCCAAAAAATTACTGCGACAAAATCGCTCCTACCTTTGAAAACGCCTGGAGGAACTTAAATATCAGCTTCGACCATTTCATCAGAACCACAGATCCAAGACATAAAGAAGTTGTCGGCCGGGTTTTGCAGAAAATCTACGATAATGGCGACGTATATAAGAGCAAGTATGAGGGCTGGTATTGCCTAGGGTGTGAGAAATTCTTAACCGAAAGCGATATGGTAAATAACAAGTGTCCGCTGCATCCGGCGGAAAAGACCGTATGGAAGTCGGAAGAAAATTGGTTTTTTAGACTGTCGAAATATGTGCCCAAGATAATTGAATTGGTGGAAGACGAACAGGCAAACTATATATTTCCTGAAGGCAAGAGGTCGGAAATATTGGCTAAATTAAAATCGGGAGTTAAGGATGTATCAATAAGCCGGGAACAGGTCAAATGGGGAATTCCAACCCCCTGGGACCAGAGCCAAACAGTTTATGTATGGTTTGACGCCCTGTTGAATTACTATTCGGCAACGCAGTTTTTGGAGGGCAAAAGCCAATTCTGGCCAGCGAACCTGCACCTGATTGGGAAGGAAATAATTTGGTTTCATACGGTGATTTGGCAAGCGATGCTGTTATCGGCTAGGCTTGAATTGCCTAAAAAGGTGGATGTTCACAGTTTTTATATGATCGACGGCCAAAAAATGTCTAAATCCTTGGGAAATGTTATTTCACCCCAACAATTAGTTGATTTGTTCGGGGTAGATGGCAGCAGATATCTAATCGCCAGATCGTTTCCGTCGGAAAATGACAGCGACGTGGGGGTTGGCCGGTTTTCCGAAAGATATAACGCTGATTTGGCCAATAATTTAGGTAATCTTGTCTCCAGGGTGGCCAAATTGGCACTAGGAAGAAAAGTGGAAAAGAAAGGAGTTAAGGGTGATAGGGAGTTTGGCGAGCTGGTAGACCAGCTTAAATTAGACGAAGCCATCGGATGGGTTTTTGGAAAATATATTGACGCCAGCAATAGCCGACTAAACTCGGTCGAGCCCTGGAAGCTGGAAACAAACGACCCGAAAAGAGTTGAAGTGTTGGATTATTGTATCGACAACCTGATTAAAGCGGCGGTCGATTTGGCAGCAGTAATGCCCGAAAGCGCAAAAATTATCCTTGACTGTTTTGAGGGCGAGGTTAAGGCGTTGGAAAAAGGTTTGTTTGCCAGGATAAAATGATTGATACCCATGCTCATTTGTCGAAGAGGTTTTGTTCGAAACCGATAGTGGAAGGAATTAGGGTGGTGCTGGCGGCTAGCAATATTGAAGACTCACGAGAAAATATAGCTTTAGCCAAAGACAATAGTAAACAGTTTTTGGCAAGCGTGGGAATTCATCCCCAGCAAACAGACCCGGAAAACCAAAAGACAATAGAAGCACAAGTAAAAGAGCTGGAGGAGATAGTCAAACAAGCGCGTGGGCAAGTGTTTGCCATCGGCGAAACCGGACTTGATTTTTCGACGGCAGGCGAAGGAGAAGCAACCAGGCCAAAAGATGCCCAAATAATACTTTTTGGCCGACAGATTGAACTAGGAATTAAATACCAGCTGCCACTGATTGTCCATAGTCGCAAGTCAATGGACGAAACTTTGGATTTTTTGGAAAAATACCCAAAGGCTAGAGGGGTAATCCACTGTTACACCGGCGGCAAGAAAAGAATCGACAGGGTGGTGGGACTAAAAAGCGAATGGTTCTTTGGAATCGATGGTAATTTGACTTACGAAGACGGGCTGGCGCAGGTGGTGGCGGCGATACCAAAAGAAAGGCTGGTGCTGGAAACCGACTCACCGTTTTTGGCGCCAATCCCCCACCGACTGGAGACTAACAGGCCGGAATACGTAAAGTATGTTTATGAAAAAGTTGCCCAAATCTGGCAAACTGATCTGGCAAAAACAGAAAACATAATTGATGCCAACGCCAAAAAATTGTTTGGTTACAAATAGTCCTGAATAATCGCCTCCAGCTCTTTTGGGGAAGGAAAACGGTCTACCAAAACCACCTCCTGGTCGATCATGAGGACAGTTTTTCCCTGAATTCCTCGGGAATAGACCTGACTCATGTCGTGAATATATTCGGGGTCGTAGTCGATCTGGAGACGGCGACAGAGGGCTTCAAGGTTGGCGAACAGTTGTTTGCCGCCGGGCGAACCGCGATCATAAAGACGAATCCGCATAAGGTGTCCTTTGGAAAATTATAAACCCAAATCGGGTTGGTGAGAAGAGCTAGAGGCTGGCCAAAATTTTAGTTCTTTCGGCGGGAGTGGCCGACCAATATCGGCTAACCAAGCTTTGTTGATCCTGATTGAGTTGATCAGGAAACATGGCGTTAAACTGCTTTGAATTGTCAAAACAGTAACGTTGCTCGGTTAATCTGCGCCCTATTTCAAATAGATTTGTCAGCTCGGTTTCGGTTAACTCATGCCTCCAGACGGGTATAGCCTGAGAATGGATTCTTAACCAGCTTCGGCGGATTGAGGGAAGGGCGGCACCATCAAGGTGGGCAGTATCCTGAACTGATTTGACTAACTCAAGAACAAGTAATTCGTATCTGGCTCTTTTTCCTTCGACGGTCACCTAAAAGCTAAGATTATAGAAACCAAAAACAAAATACCAGACTGTAAATTAAGGATTTGTTATAGTATTAAGGTAGTTGTTTTTTCCGACAAGGCAAAGGGGGCTTGAAACTAAAAGCGTTTTTCAAATGATTGAAGAGTATTGGCCAAAAGACAGGCGATAGTCATTGGGCCAATGCCACCGGGAACTGGGGTAACATAGCTAGCCTTGGAAGCAGCCTGATCGAAATCAACATCGCCAATCAACTTGCCGGAGTGATTGTCAAAAGACAGACCAACATCAACAACAACAGCACCCTCTTTGATATAGTCGCTTTTGATAAACCGTCCTTTGCCAATGGCAGAAACGAGAACGTCCGACTGGCGGCAGATTTCTAAAAGATTGACGGTTTGGGAGTGGCAGACAGTGACGGTGCAATCTTGAGCAAGCAATAGGGCGGCCAAAGGTAGGCCGATATACGGACTGCGGTTGATGATAACCGCATTTTTACCGGAAAGAGGAATACGATAATGCTGGAGGAGTTTGAGGATGCCCAAAGGGGTGGCGGAAATCAGGGCACCGGAGTGACGATGATATAGAAGGCCAAGATTGACAGGAGTTAGGCCATCAACATCTTTCTGACTATCGATGATAGCGACAATTTCGTCTGAAGGCAGGGGTTGGGGAAGAGGGAGCTGAATTAAAATGCCGTTAACCGCAGGGTCGAGGTTAAGTTGACGGATAAGCGACTTAAGTTCATCAGCCGAGACATCAGCCGGATAGTGAAATAGTTTGGTGGAAATGCCGACAATTTTGGCTTTTTTTTGCTTCATATCGACATACTGGCGACTGGAAGGGTCGTCCCCTACCAGAATGATGGCGAGGGTTGGGGAAGAAGAAAAACCTTGGAGCTGGCGCTTAATGTCAGTCAAGATACTATCGGCCACCTTTCGGCCATCAAGAATTTCCATGGCAGATTATAGCTTAGTCAACACTTCGCAGCCACTTCGGGTGACCAAAACGGTATGTTCAAACTGGGCCGAAAGAGAACCATCGGCAGTCCTTACCGTCCAGCCGTCACTAGAATCGATAACTACCCGGCAGTCAGAAGAGGCATTAATCATTGGCTCGATAGTAAAGGTCATGCCCGCCTTCAAGATGGTATTGTTTTTGTCGGTGTCGAAGTGAAAAATGAAAGGATCTTCGTGAAATTTAATCCCAACGCCGTGGCCACCAAGATCACGGACGACACTGTAGCCAAACCGACCAATAAAAGTCGCAATAGTTTTGCCGATACAGTCATTGACAGTAACGCCTGGGCCGACACGGCTAACGGCAAGGGCCAGGGCGGCTTGAGTTCTGTCAATCAACTGTCGGGCAGATTCCGATGGTTGGCCAACAGGAAAGGTGGCGGAGGTATCCCCATAATAGCCATCCAAAACAGTGGTGATATCGATATTAATAATATCGCCGTTTTTTAGGATAACCTTTGAAGAAGGAATCCCATGGCAAACGACATCATTGACGGAGGTGCAGATACTTTTGGGGTAACCATTGTAGCCAAGCGGCGCCGGGGTGGCACCATGTTGACGAATGAAGAAATCGGCGGCATTGTTTAGATCCTGGGTGGTGATGCCGGGACGGATCAGAGAAGCAGTGCGGTTTAAAACAATGGCGGCCAGGTGAGATGATTTACGAATACCATCAATCTGACGGCTATTTTTTATAATTACCATCAGTGGATTATACATCTTGGGGCGGACAAACCAGAAAAGTGGAGAGGCGGCATGACATTACGGCTATTTGCCTATTCAAGTTGACTGGTGTAAATTAGGGTAGAAAGATGCCAAAGTTTTTTTGGATCGGATTGTGGTGTTTGGGGTGGTTTTTGCCGATGGTGGTATCCGCCCAAGAATATGTTTCTGAACCAACAGGAAAAACTGTAGATCTGGAAAGGGCGGGGGTGGACCAGGAAGAAACACCGCTAATGATTGAAGCGTCACCATTATTGACTGAAACGGCTTCCGCCTCGACGATGGAGGTAACCCAAGCCGCCAGCAGTACCACGGAAGCGATGGCACCCAACAAGACAAACGCAGAACCGGTCCAAGGCGAAGGTTACCAGCAAGTAAATGCAAAGACACCAGAAGCCAACCAAAAGAAGTTGCTGATTTTTGCCGGGTCGGTGATGATTTTTTTGACAATAATAATTTTTGCCCACTCAAAGACTGAACCAGAGGAGAAAACATAGGAAGAAAAATCGGTTAACGATTAGAAATCTTTGTTTTATAGATATTGTCAAAGATGAGTCCGATTTCGTTATCTATATCAGTAGTGGGATAAGAAGCGGTGAGAGTATAGACAGTGTTGTCCTTAAGATAAATATTTTGCCTTAACAGGACGGTTTGGCCGGAATTCCGGTACGATGATTGTATGATACGAAGATAAAAGCCGTCAATGTCTTGGGATTGGCTAGAGATTAGCTTATAGCCAGGAACAGTAGAACGAACACCATCTACCAACCGGTCAACATAGAGGGAAGGGGAAGTTTGACTATCGTCTAGTGACGATTTAATTAAAACAATCGCTGGTTTAACCGGATGATCGGTCAGCTTGGTAAGTTTGAACAGGTTTTTCCCCGGATCGACTTCCTGCCAGCCGGCAGGGAGAACAAAAGATGAGGAAACAGGGACGGATGGGGTGGATGGTGATTTGGAGAGGCGGGAAAAATAACGTAAAGCAAAAACCGACAAGGCGGTTATCAGAAGGATAGCGACAACAAGTTTTATTTTGGTCATTTGATAATTTTGGCGGTAATTAACAACCTTTGTGATTTAGAAGTGCAGGTTAGAAGATAAACCAAGCCGGTCTGGTGGTTTACTGCCGACACATCGGAGGCGCCAACCAGGCGGATGTCGGTAACCTGATAGTGATTTTGACCGTTTTGGTTAAAAAGGTTAACCTCGTCGCCGAGATTCAACTTATATAGATGCTGGAATATTCCACCATCTAGTCCGTGCCCATACAAAACGTCGGCGCCGTTGATTCGGGAAAAGTCGATTTCCTGATTGCCGACCAAGTGTGTTTGACCAACGCTTTCACCGCGATAAACCGGCTGGATTAAGCTTAGTTTCGGAATAACGATAAAATGACCGTCAAGAGGTTTGTTACCGGAGGGCAGGTTTGGCGAAGAATCGGCAGAGTCAGTGGCAGGGAACGATAAGCCAAGAACTTGACCGTAAAAAGACTCCCTAATGCCGTCAACTAGAGGATTACTGGTATCGGCAACGGAAACAGTATTGACGATCCCCTGACTAAGCGGATTTGGGGTAGAGGTGGGAGATTCGCCACCGCCAACATTAGGGGCGGGCGTAGATGTCGGACCGGGCTGGGGAGTAGAAGTCGGACCGGGTTCTGGAGAAGTGGTTGGGGAAGGGGTTTGGGTTACACTAGGGCTGGGAGAAGGGGTGGCGGTGGTGGTTGGCGATAGTAGAGGGGTGACGGTTAAGGTTGGGCTGGCGGTTGGGGTAGAGGTTAGGCCGGGAGAGGAAGTGGGGGAAGGAGTCAAACTGGAGATAGGTATCCTGGAAGGAGAAGGAGTGAGGGTTGGAGTTGGCGAAGGAGAAGGCTCGTCATCGTAGTAATCGGTGGGAGTGGGAGAAGGAGTTGAGGTTGCGGTTGGAGTCGGAGAGGGAGAGGAGGCGGGGGAAGGAGTAGCGGTTGGAGTCGGAGAAGAAGTCGGAGTCGCAGTCAAAGACGGGGTTGGGGTAATCTGACCGCAAACCACCGCTATCCAGGAGAGATCGTGACCGGAGATGACGTTAATTTTGACAACAGATTGCTCGATGGTGGAGCTATATTTTTCGTCGGGCAAAAGGTAAACTGTTTGACCATCACCGGCGTGAATGTAGATTTCCAAGACCGTCTGCGAGGAATTTGGACAACTGGCTTCACCATCGCGACCATCAACTTCCGTCTTCTTGCAGATAGTATTATTTGCTTCACACCATTTAACGAAATCACTGGCACCGAGTTCGTATTCAGAAGCGGTGACGATTGAATTGAGATGAGAAAGGGTAAATTTGGCCGACAATAGGAGGAAAGAGGAAAGACAAAGAAAAAGCCAAGGACCAGAAGATGATTTGGTTTTTTGCCTGGTCATTTATTTTTTGATAATTTAAAATAGATGGTATATTTGCCAATTCTTATGGGACAGGCTGATTATATCATAAGGTATAAATTTAGATCTTTATAGTAGAATCAATCAATGAAAAAGCAGGCGATAGAAAAAACATCGTGGGAAAAGGTGTCGGGGTGGTATGCAAAACTGGTGGGCGATAAGGGCCACTATTTTCACCGACAGATAATCTTGCCAAACCTGGCTCGGATAATGTTGCTTAAGGAAGGGGAAACAGTGGCAGAGATTGGATGCGGAGAGGGAGTTTTGGGCAGAACGGTGGTGGCAAAAAACGGCTATCTTGGGATTGATATTGCTAAAGACCTGATTCTTGAGGCAAAGAAAAAAGACGACCTTAACAATCACAAATACCTGGTGGCAGATGCCACCGTCGACCTAAATATCGCCGAGAAGTTTGATTGGGTGGTGATGATGCTCTCTTTGCAAAATATTAATAAACCGTTTAGGGCGATTACCAACGCCAAAAAGCTGTTGGCGGAAAACGGAAAATTGGCAATTGTCTTAAACCATCCGTGTTTCAGAATTCCAAAGCATAGCGACTGGGAGGACGACAGAGACAGAGGAAAAATCTGGAGAAAAGTAGACAAATATCTAAATCCGATGGAAATACCAATCGAAAGCAACCCGTTTAAAGGAACGGTAAAAAAGACAACCTATTCATATCATTACCCGATATCGGGATACAGCCAGATGCTGACCGACAACGGGCTGCTGATAGAAAGGATTGAAGAATGGGTCTCCAACAAAAAAAGCCAAGGGGGAATGGCAGCGGCAGAAGATAAGGCCAGAAGAGAAATACCGATGTTTATGACAATAGTTTGCCGGTCAGCCAACTAGCTGCTTGCCGAAAGCAAGGCAGAACTGGGAGATATCCAATAGGGCGAATCCGGGATGCTTGATCCCTTCTTCAATGGCGGCAATGACCGATGGCGGCGATTGGCAGTCAACCGACTTGGCCAAGACCTTGGGGTTGATGGACTTAACCAGACTGACACCATCGATTGGCAGACTGGCAGTGCCCAAGGGGGTGGACTTAGTTTTTGCTCCTTTCGGTGATGTTGGAGAAGTTTGACCGGTGGTCAGGGAATAAAGATAATTATTGGAAACGAGGACGGTGATATCGATATCCATCCGGACGGCAGAAACCAGATGGTTTAGGCCTTCACCGTAGATACCACCGTCACCGCCAACAACAACGACGGTCAATTTTGGGTTGGCGATTTTCAAGCCCATGGCGACGGGGATAGATCGACCGTGGAGGGTGTGCACCCCATAACATTTGATGAAATCGGCCATATTGCCGGCGCAACCAATGTCATAAGCAATAGCAACTTGGGACGGGGAAAGTTTTTGTGATTGGAAGGCCTTTTCGAGACCGGCAAGAACCAAATAGTTATTACAACCAGGACACCAGGTGGGCAAAACAGGGGAACGAAAAGTTGATGCCATATCTTTTATTTTTGACCAGTAATCAAATGATATAACTCTTCCGGATAGTATGGCCGACCGTCGAATTTATTGATTTGGCGGTGGGGGGCAAAAGAGAACTGTGACTTAAGTAAGGCAGAAAGCTGGCCAGTCTGGTTGTTTTCGACGACGATAATCTGACGGTAACGGCCAATAATCTTTGGAAGACGGGCAGACACCGGCCAAAGAGTCCTGACCTGAAGGAAGTTATATTCGGGAAGAGGACGGCGGTTTAGCATTTCCAAAATTGGCCCAGAGGGCGACCCCCAGGAAACAATAAGTTTCGAGGCGCCTTTTGGACCAAATAATAGGTCTTGGGGAACGAGCCGGCGAGCAGTGGCATTTTTTTTGAACCGTTTTTCGTTCATGGAGGCAGCGACGACCGAGTCTTCGGTGGCGAAACCAAACTCATCATGTTCATAGCTGTTGCTCAAAAACTCACCATCGGACTGGCCGGGAATGGTATAGGGAGAAATGCCGTCGGGAACATCGAGACGGTAACGGCGATAGCCCGGCTTGGGTGATATTTCGCGCTTACCCTGATTGACAACAGTTTTGTGACGGGAAAGGTTGGGTAAACTAGCTGATGATTCGGCCAGAAACTTATCGCTGACGACCACGACCGGAGTCTGGAGACGAACGGCAAGATTGATCGCCAGCTGGCCAAAAGCAAAGGATTCCTCCTGATTTCCGGGGGCAAGGACGACTTTAGGGAATTCGCCGTGTCCGGCATGGACGGCATGCAGGAGATCGCCTTGCGAAGTCCAAGTGGGCAGACCGGTAGCCGGACCAGGGCGAGAAACGAGATAATAAACCATGCCGATTTCAGCGATACCGCAAAAGCTGATGGTTTCGTCCATCAAAACAAAGCCACCGCCGGAGGTGCCAACCGCTACCCGGCGGCCGGCAACAGCGGCGCCAGCGCCGATGTTGGCGACAGCCAACTCATCTTCAGGATGGAGGACGATAATGGAGTGGTCTTTTTGTTTTTCGGCCAAAAAATGGAGAGCGCCGGTGGCGGGGGTCATGGGATAGGCGGCATAAAAGTCTCCGCCGCCCTTTAAAAAGCCCCAACCGAACGCTTCATTGCCGTCGACGAGAATTTGAGGTGAACGAAGCTTTTTGCCAGAGAGGTGGCGGATATGTGGCGAATAGTTATTTTTGGCATAATCGTAGGCACGATGAAAAGCGTTAAGATTTACTTCTGCCAGCTTGCCATATTGAGAGGAGAGAAGATCGGTAAAGATGTCGGTGTCCAGTTCTAAAAGAAAGGCGATAACACCCAAACAGACGGTATTGACCACCAGAGAATTACCAACCGAATCGATGATTTGTTTGATCGGCAAACTGATAAATTTGGCCGGAGAGGGCGGACGGTTGAAATTCTCATCGCCGAAGACAAGGGTGTCTCCTGAAAATTCTTTCAAATGTTCCTGCCAGTGACCGCCGGCAAGAGAGAAAAAATAGTCAACCGAGTAGTGGGGGGAAAAGATTTTCTGTGAGGAAAAGGAAACCTGATAGGTGTTATGTCCGCCTCGAACCAGTGAAGGGTATTCGTTGTAGTCATGAACAGAGAAGCCGTGTGCAATCAGAGCACGGGAAAAAAGCTGGCCAGCCGATTTGATGCCCATTCCAGCCGGACCAGCGAATTTAAGAGAAAGAAAGTTAGTCATTTTGATGAGTAATTATAGCGTTGATAGCGGCTGTCTGGACCACCAATTTATTATGTTAATAATAACGGTAAATATGGCCGTCATTTATCGGGCAGGTATTCCGAATAGCCAACGATACGGCGACCGCGAAATTTCAGGCCTTCGCGCTTGAGCCGACGGCGCTGTTCGCGCCAGCCATTGAGGGAGTAGCCCCTAGCCAAAGTGCCACCTTTTTGAACAACCCGATGACAGGGCAATAACTGGTCTTGGTTGCCCCGAAGCGCCCAACCGACAACCCGGGGATCGCGGATTCTGGCCAACCGGGCAATACTGCCATAAGTGCAAACCCGGCCGCTGGGGATAGACTTAACCAATTGGCGGATACGGGTGAAGACGGCTTGGTGGTCTATATTGCCCATTGTATTGAATTATTAACGTAATATAATTTGGACATCCCCTTTTTTGAACAAGGAGGCATTGTGGCCAAAATCGTTAAACAATACTACCAATTTATCTTTAAGTATAAATATCGCTTCGGATTGTTTTTGGTGGTTTTGACGATAGCGGCAGTGGTAGCCAACCTTAACCCTTATTTTATCAAGCTGTTTATTGACAACATTGAGAAGCAGGACATGACGATATTACTAAAAATCCTTCTCATTTACACCGCATCGAGAGTGGGAGTAAACATCATGTCGGCGGTGGCCTACACACTGGGAGATGGGGTAATGATCCCCGCATCCAAAGATGCCAGACAGAAGGTTTTTCGGAAGGTCCAAGATCTGGATTTTGCTTTTCATGTAAACAAAAGCACTGGGTCGTTGATCTCGGCTTTCAGGCGCGGGGACGGAGCTTTTTTGCAATTATTTTTGACCTTCCATCACGAAATATTAAGAATTCTGGTCAGTCTTGGGGTAACGTTATATTTTTTTGGAAAGGTGTCAGGACAAATAATGGCAGTGATGGGTTTGTTTTTTGTAATTAACCTGGCAGTCTGTCTGATACTAATCAAATTCAACCTAAAAAAACGGCAGCAGTTTAACGATGCCGAGGACAACGTGTCGGCAGTGATAACCGATAACCTAATCAACTACGAGACGGTGAAATTTTTTGCCCAGGAAGAAAAGGAAGATCGAAGGCTGGAAGATACCTTCAGAGACTGGACAAAGGCCTTTTGGGGTTTTTCGGTTAGTTTTAGGGTAATGGATATAAGTATCGGCACGCTGTCGGCGGCGGGGATGTATGTGATTTTGAGACTTACCCTGGACAGGTTGGCAAGCGGAAAAATCAGCGCCGGCGATTTTGCGATGGTGGTGACTTTTATGACCAGTTTTTATTATCAGTTTTTTGAACTGTTTTTTCAGTTTCGGAACATCGCTAAAAATTTCACCGACCTGGAAAAATATTTTGGGCTACTGGATAAAGAGATAGCGGTAACCGACCCGCCGATGCCAGAGACTATACAAAACGGCCAGGGGAAAATTGAATTTAAAGGTGTATGTTTCCGTTATCCAGGCAACAAAAAGGGAGCGCTAAAAAACATCTCATTAATAATAAACCCCGGAGAATCAGTAGCGTTTGTGGGACGGTCGGGGGCGGGCAAGACTACCATAGTTAAATTATTGTTGAGATTTTACGACCTTGATAAGGGACAGATACTGATCGACGGAGTTGATATTGCCCAAATGAAAAAGGGGTATTTACGGTCACTTATCGGGGTGGTTCCGCAGGAACCGGTGCTATTTAACAATAGCATCGGGTTTAACATCAGCTACGGAGGTAAGGAAACCGACCTGACAAAGATAAAAGAGGCGACCAAGCTAGCAAACCTTGATGAATTTATCGAGAGTCTGCCGGAAAAATATGAAACCCAAGTCGGCGAGAGAGGGATTAAACTTTCCGGCGGCCAAAAGCAAAGGCTGGCGATCGCCAGAGCGCTTTTGATCGACCCAAGGATTATGGTTTTTGACGAAGCGACCAGCAACCTGGATTCGGAATCAGAGGGGCTAGTTCAAGAGGCATTATGGAAAAATGCCAGCAAAAAAACTTTGCTGATTATTGCCCACCGTTTCTCGACAATCAGAAAGGCAGATAAGATAGTCGTTCTGGATAAGGGGAAAATTGTTCAGGTGGGCAGCCACCTGGATCTTATCAGTGACGAAAAAGGCCTTTATTACCACCTGTGGACATTGCAAGCGAAAGGCAAACTTGAATCCGACTTGGGAGGAATAACTACCAGGAATAATTAGAGCACTGCCTCGCTAACAAGCGGCGGGTTTTGACTAAAGTCGGAAAAACGCAACCAGTGTGGAGAGATGGTAAAGAAAATGCAGTCCGGGCTCAAATAATCCTTAAGTTCCGGATGGACTTTGAGCATATAAGCTTTGGCTGTTTTTGTCTCCTGGGGAGAGAGGAGACTGGCGTGACCGTCGATTTGGATGGTTGGATCGTGGTTTAGACCACCAATGACTAGGGAGACATGGGGATTGGCAGCAATATTTTTGATTTTTCTGGTTTCTGGTTCGGAACTGAGAAAGAAGAGAAGGTGGTCGTTGACAGTATAGGCCATGACAGCCGATTCGGACCGCTGGTCGACGGTAACGGTGGAGAGAACGCAAAGGTTTTGAGATTTAACAAACTGGAGGATTGAGGGATCGATATCCATGGGGATAATTAAAAATTAACGATCATAAATTACGGATTTTGATTGCCGGCTTAGACGGCAGGCTGTTGATCAACCAAACCGCCCAAGTAACTGGCCTGATAAACGGCCTGGAGAGGGCTGATTATTTTTTCCTGGCCGGAGAAACGACTGACATCGCCAGACCAAGAGTTAAGATAGCGATAGAAATGGCTAATGAGTTCTTTTGGACCGCGAAAGGGGGAATCTTGTGGCATTTGAAGTAGAGCCTCTCGCAAGAAGGGGTAAACTTCTTTGGGGTTAATCGTGGGCTCCACCCAGCCATAGTAAACCATAATCCAGATTGGTTGATTTTGAAAGAAAACGATGGTGCGGCCGCCATAAGGTTCGCCACCATAAAAGTTATCAAGGTAAAGCCAGTCCCCTTTTTCAAATTTAATGGTGGTTGACCTGTCGGCTTCTTTTGTCCAATTTTTGGCCTTACCGCCGGCATAGCCGGAAAGATTAGCCGCGAAGATAAATTCTTTTAGTCGGTTTTGATCCATGGTTATTTGAATAAGTAAATCAAACGGTCAAAATCAATTATTTTGTAATGCTTATCGAGCCTGATGCCTTCCTGCCGATAGAGCTTTAGGCGGGTGGCTTTGAATTTGGGATGAAGCCAAACGCGGCCATTAGAATAAACTATCCGATGATAGGGGATGTCGCCAGAGTCAGGACATTTGGAAAGGAAATGGGTAACCATCCGCGCCATCAGCGGATGGCCACCGGCGGCTTGGACAAGAAGAGCATAAGTGGTCACTCGACCGGAAGGGATTTGCTTGGCTAATTGGCAAATGCGACAAGAAAAAGATGGTGGCATGAAGGTGGTTATTTTTTAAAGTATTTTTTGCCTTTTAGTTTATCGGGAAGGAGATCTTGATTGGTGTAAGGTTGATAGTCCTTGCCGTAGCCAAGATCTTTCATTAATTTAGTGGGGGCATTACGAAGATTTAAAGGAATAGGAAGGTTGCCGAGCCGGGCGACATCGGCCTGGGCAGACTTTAGGGCATCGTAGGCGGAACGATTTTTGGCTGATTGCGCCAAATAAACAACCCCGTGGGCCAGATTAATGGCGCATTCGGGGTAGCCGATAGTCTCGCAGGCGCGGAAGACGGCATTGGCGACCAAAATGGCCGAAGAGTTGGCAACGCCAATGTCTTCGGAAGCAAAGATAACCATTCTGCGGGCGATAAACAAAGGATCTTCTCCGGCTTCAACCATCCGAGCCAGATAATAAACGGCAGCATCGGCATTTGACGCCCGCATTGACTTGATAAAGGCAGAGATGGTGTTGTAGTGCTCCTCGCCTTTTTTATC
>DCTR01000026.1 GCA_002329385.1 Candidatus Shapirobacteria bacterium UBA1435 | reverse complement strand
GGTGTTTTGATTACCTCCAAGCTCTCGTCTCCGATTTCAATTTTGTTTGTGCTGTCCAAATCAATTTCGATTCTGTCCAAAGGTGGCGGTTGGCTATCCTTTTTAAGCCAGTATTTAGCTGATTTCGCGCTGTCTTTGATCAAAAACCAGTCTAGGCTGCTTGCCGCCACCTTCATTCCGTAGATCATTTTTAGCTCCATTGCTCCCAAACNNCAAAATGCCCGTGGGTCAGGACTATCGTTTTCGGATTTAGACCTTTTTCTTGGATAATTTGGGCAATTTCTGTCCCCTGATCGGCCGGGTCGATTACTATTGCTTCTTTCTTTTTTTCCTCCCACACCAGATAACAGTTCGTTTCCAGCCCGCCCAAAACCATCGTCTGCGATTTAAGCATGTTACTTATCTTACCCCATTTTCAATAAACTGCTGAAGCCGTTTGTTTTTGCCAATATACTATAATATACATATGTCAGCTAAAACACTGCTTACCCTGGCTTTGGTTTCTGCCTCTTTTTTCCTCCTTTCCGCTTGCGGTCGCAAGTCGCCGCCTGCCACCTTTAGCGACGACTCCGCCACCGACATTACTCCCTATGTCGACCAGTTGGCCAGTGAACCGATCAACCTCGGCCAAACCTACAACCTCAATCAGGAATTCAAGGTCAGTTTTGCCACTTTCGACCCTGCCGGCACCGGCTTGGCCGAATTTAAAGCCCGTTCGCTAAAAGCCATTCCCTCTTCCGGTGATCGTCAGCCGGAGGAAGGTAAAAAACTTGTCCTTGTCGAAATTTCCGTCAAGGGCAACCGCGAAAACAAAGGCCAGCCTTCCGGCTTTAACCAAATTGGTCAAACTCCCTCCCCGCAATTTGTTTTGATCGATAAGTCAAAAAACCAGTCTTTTACCGAAGAAACCTATTATTCCGATGCCTACACCAAATCCAAAAAACTTTTTGAGCTCTCCAAAATTACCCTTGACCACGACCAGTGGGTTCACACTGCCCTGGTTTTTCAGGTTGACCAGTCACTTAGTCCCGATCTTGCACTTAGATTTACAAATCCTTCCGGTAAAACCGAGTTTGTCGATATTAAAGAATAATGACAGAAAACCTCTCCCGACTTTTTGTTGGCAGTCTGCCCTATAACTTAACTGAAGGCCAACTGCTTGAGCTTTTTGTTCCTTTTGGACGAGTTATTTCTGTTGCCATTATCCGGGATCGTCGGGGCAATAGCCGCGGATTAGGCTACGTTGAATTCGATCATCCCTCTTCTGCCCTTGAAGCCAAAAGCAAGCTGCATAATAAACAGGTTTTTGATCGCACCATTATTGTCGATTACGCCAAGCTCGACCCGATGCAAACCGAAGAGGGCCGTGCCCGCTACAAACCGCGCCACCCCCTTCCTCCACCCCGACCGATTCCTCCCAAAAGGCCTAGGCCCGGCTTTGCTCCCAGGCCGATTTCCAAAATAAAAATCAAAAGCAAACGACTTCGCCAATCGGTTTTTGATTCCCGCCGTTTCGGGGCCAGGTCGGGTGCCAAGTTTGCTTCCAAAACCAAATACCGCCGTCGAAAATGAAATCTCCTGCCTTTTTACGATCGTCCTGCCTGATTGGTTTGTCGCCGATGGACGGCATCACCGATGAGCCTTTTCGCCGGACTGTCTGCCACCTTGCCAAGCCCGATCTGGTTTTTACCGAATTTGTCAGCGCCGAAGGGCTAACCAAAGGCGGGGTTAAACTCTACGACAAACTACTTTTTTCCAAAGAGGAAAGGCCGATTATCGGTCAATTGTTCGGCAAAGATCCCGCCAGCTTTCATCATGCTGCCTATGTTCTTACCGGTCTTGGCTTTGATGGTATCGATATTAATCTGGGTTGCCCGGCCAAAAAAGTAATTCATCACGGCAGTGGCGCCGCCTTGATTGGCCAGCACGACCTGGTTGGCGACATTATCAGCCAAACCAAGCAAGGGATAGCCGACTTCTTTTCCCACCCTCACGATTACCGCTCTCTCGGTCTAAACGACAAAACCCAAAAAGCCATTATTCGTAATTTGGCCTACGCCGGCTTACCTCCGGACCATCTGCCTGCCTGCCGCCCCTCCGTTTCTGTCAAAACCAGGCTGGGGATCGACCAGGACATTTCCGCTTCCTGGCTTCCTTTCCTGCTTTCACATCGTCTTGATTTTATTACCCTTCACGGCCGCACCCTAAAACAGGGTTATGCCGGCCTTGCCGACTGGGAGAGCATTGCCCGGTCAGCCGTTTTTGCCCATCAAAACCAAACATTGCTTCTGGGTAACGGTGATGTTCAAAACCGTCTCCAGGCGCTTGAACTCTGCCGTCGGTTTGGCGCCGATGGTGCCCTGATCGGTCGCTTCGCCCTTGGCTCGCCTTGGATTTTTGGCGATAATCTTCCTTCACCCCAAGATCGTTTTTCCGCCATGTTACTCCACGCCCAATATTTCAAACAATGTTTTCCTTCCCGCCGGCTTGACAGCCTTCGTCGTCATTTTTTATCCTATGTTTCCGGACTAAAAACTGCCAAACAGCTACGCAGCCAAATCGTCACCATTTCCGATTTTGATCAACTTTTATCTCTTGAACCGGCCATCTTAAATTGCTAAAGTTACCAGATATGCCAGACCAAAACCAAGCCGCCACTCTTGCCAGCATTGAGTCCCTGATCAAAAATTCCCGTGCCCGCCTTCTTCAGCTGGAAGAAGAGAGTAAAAAATTAAAGGAAATGTTTAACTCTGTTCTCGAGAACGACCAGGAGTACGTTCAATCCGACAAAGAAGCCAAAAAATACTCCAAGCTTCGTTCAGCCGCCAAATCCCGTCTCCAAAAACAGCCCGGCGCCAAGGAAACTGTCGACAAAATCACCGATAACCAATTTCAGATTAAGGAGCTAAAAAACGCTCTCTCTGATTATCTGGCCCAATTTGTCAGCCTTTCCGGTCTGCGGCAGATCGAAACCGAAGATGGCAAGCTGATGAATATCGTCTATACGGCCAAACTAGTCGTCTCCAAACCTTGACAAATACTACAATATTAGTAATATATTTTAATTCAAAATTATGAGCCACATAATCGCCACCCAATCGAATTTTCAGTCCGAAGTCCTTGATTATCAGGGAAAGGTTTTGGTTGATTTCTGGGCTCCCTGGTGCGGGCCTTGTCAAATGCTCGGCCCATTGATTGATGAAATCGGCCAGGAGCTTTCCGGAAAAGTTAAAGTGGTCAAGGTCAATGTCGATGAAGAAAGCCAGTTGGCATCCCAATATGGCATCAGCAGCATCCCCTCTGTCTACCTTTTTGTTGACGGCCAGGCCAAAGAAAATCTGGTCGGCTTTCACCAAAAACAGGACTATTTGGATCTTATCAACAGATACTGAAATTTAGTCTTTCCGAAAACTAAGGGTAAACTATTCGTATGGATATTGATGCCCTCAAAGCTTTTCTCTCCTCGCGGGGATTTCCGGAATATCGCTTTCGGCAGGTAACTAAAAACTATTTTTCCGGTCGCTATCAGGGCTTTGAGCAAATGACCGATCTGCCCGCCGCCTTGCGCCAGCATCTGTCGGCCAGTTTTCCCCTATATTCCCTCAAGCTATCCGCTTTGGAAAAATCTCCCCAGGCCATCAAGGCCAGGCTGGTTTTGTCCGACGGTCTTGCCATTGAAACCGTTTTGATGGATTACGGCTCCTGGCTTTCGGTTTGCCTTAGCACCCAAGTCGGCTGTTCTCTTGGCTGTCGTTTTTGTGCCACCGGTGTCATGGGGTTCAAAAGAAACCTGTCTGTAGAAGAAATTGTTGATCAATTGCTTTTCTGGCGATGCCACCTGTCCGAGAATGGTTCTCCCCAAAAAATTAGCCGGGTGGTATTTATGGGCATGGGTGAGCCGTTTCTAAATTGGGATAATTTAGTTGCCTCGCTAAAGATTATCAACTCACCTTCGGGGTGTTTTATTGGCCAGCGGAAAATCAGTGTCTCCACCGCTGGCATCGTTCCCCGTATTTACGACTTTACTCGCCTAAACACCCAGATCAATCTGGCGATCTCCCTCCATTCTCTAAAAAATCACGTCAGAACGTCACTAATGCCTGTCAACCGCCAATTTCCTCTCCCTGTCCTGCTTGATGCCTGTTTTAATTATGTCGAGCAAACAAAACGTCAGCTCTTCTTTGAATATGTTCTTATCCGGGATGTCAACGATTCTCCTTCCGATCTTTCGCTTCTCATCGATTTTTTACGTTCTCATCGTCTATTTTTTCTTAATCTTATTCCGGCAAATCCCGTGTTGTCAAAAATTGTTCCCAGCCCTCCCCAGACGGTCAACCGTTTTACCCGGACGCTTTCCCGCCTTGGTCCAAACTTCACTCTTCGCCGATCTTTGGGTGCTGACATTTCTGCCGCTTGCGGCCAGCTGGCCACCAAATAAGTTTTTAACGGTATAATTCACCTATGTTGATTGACGAAGTCAGTCTTGTTATTAAAGCCGGTAATGGCGGCGATGGCCTGGTCCATTTTTATCGTGATCGGTGGCGGCCAAAAGGCGGGCCGGACGGCGGCGATGGCGGTTCTGGCGGTTCGGTTTACTTTCAGGCCGTCTCCGATATTTCCCGGTTATCACAGTTTCGTCGTCAGCATGAATTTGAAGCAGAAAACGGCCATCCTGGCGGCCCAAATCAGCGCACCGGCAAAAACGGCACCGATCTTATCCTCTCCCTGCCTGTTGGCACCCAAATAATCTACGACAACGGCACCCAGCAGGAGCTCACCCTTGTCGGCCAAAAATTATTAATCGCCAAAGGTGGTAAGGGTGGCATTGGCAATTTTCGCCACCGCAGCGCCACTAATCAGGCCCCCACCGAATCGACCCCCGGCCAGGTTGTTCGTCCCAAAAAACTTTTTCTCCAGCTTAAACTTATCGCCGACATCGGCCTGATTGGCCTCCCCAACGCTGGCAAAACGTCGCTGTTAAATGAACTTACTTCTGCCGGGGCTAAGGTCGCCAATTATCCGTTTACCACTCTCGAACCCAATTTGGGAGTCACCAGGGCCAATCTTATTATTGCTGACATCCCCGGGCTGATAAGCGGTGCTTCCCTCGGTAGGGGATTGGGCATAAAATTTCTCAAACACATCGAGCGCACCCGTCTTCTGGTTCACTGTCTGTCTGCCGACTCAAGCGACCTGCAAGCCGACTATCGGGTCGTCCGTCAGGAGTTGGAGTCTTATAGCCAAAAATTAGCCAATAAACCTGAAATTATTGTTATCACTAAGTCCGACCTGCTCACCAAAACCCAACAGCAAAATCTGTTGAGAAAAACCAAAGCCGTCATCGCCGTCTCGATAATCGACGACACCTCGATAAAAAAACTCTCCGATTTGTTGAGCCAGAAATTAAGCTAAGGCCTTTTTGACTTTTTCCCAGTCCTTTTTCAGCTGGTCTGAAAGTCTTTCCATACCCTTTTTGGCGTTGGGAATATCGTCTTTAAATTCGGCCACCACATCGTCAACTATCATACCGTATTTTGCCCGGTCAATTTGATTGCCCGCTTTCTTCACCGCCGCCACCTTTCCTGCGACCGATTCCCTGATCTCGTTATATTTATCCACCGCTTCTTTTGTCTTCTCTCCGAAAACTTCTTTTACCTTCTCTTCGGTGTCTTTGGCTCCTACTTTTACCTCTTTAAGTATCCTTGCCGCCATACTGGTAATTTCTGCTCTGGTTTTTTTACCTGATTGTGGAGCAAATAATAATCCGCCTACGGCTCCGGCTACTGCCCCCATCAAACCTGCTAAAAAGAATTTTCCGCTATTTTTTGCCATTATCCTTTAAAAATGCTAACTGTAAAAACAGTCTAAATTAGTTTAATACCCCTGTCAATAAATTGAAGTCTTCTCCGTTTATTTGCCAGTATTTTCCTTTCTCGTCTTTAATCCAGTCGGTTGTCTCTTTACCCTTCGTTTCCCTGCCCAATTCCAAAACATATTTTTTTTCTTCGGTTAGTATTTCCAGTTTATAAATTTTGCTGTTTTTGCTCGGTGAAAAATTTTTTAGTAGTCTGTCGACCGGCAGGTTTGTGACCTTGTCTGCCAGTCCCTGATTTTCCCAGCCCCCGTCTTCCTTTTTTCTAAACTCTTTTGATTTGCCAAAGCCGCCAACCACGATTGCTTTGATCTTTTCCGGCTCCACTGTCTTGATCTTCTTTTGATACCAGTAACTTTGATCGCTTACCCTGGCAAATTCCAAAATACCGTCTATTTTATATACCTTGTCTTCATCGCCTTTGACATATGTTCCGTCCATCATTTCCGTCATTTTACCCACTTCAAGCCTCTTGCCTCCGGTCTCGATTACGACTTTTTCGTCGTCACTTAGGCCAAAATTACCAAATTTTTCTTTGTTTACCGAAACCGGATCTTCCAGTCGGATTTCCTTTAATTCTTCAACCGCCCTCTCCACCATCTCTGCGTCGGCCGGCACTTCTCCGTCTGCTTCCTTCACCACCCAGCCATTTCCTTCCTTTGCGATGATGTTTTCTTTTGCCTGTTTAGGGAAGCCGATTTTTATCTGGTTAATTTCACCATTAAAATAATCGGCCGATTTGTTTGTTTTTGTTTCGTTGCTGTTTTTCGACCACACCAAAAATAACCCCGCCAACACCAGGGCGGTTGTTGACCACCACCAATATTTATTACCTGGTTTTTCTTGCCCAGTTTTCATTTTTTCTTCTCCTGTTTACCTGGTTTATCACCCAAATTATCCCCAGCATTATCATCGGCGCCGCCAGGTTGATTGTCTTAATTAGACTCTTGGTTTTGTCGTCGATCTGTCTTAGAGGGTTTGCCGTTAAGTTTTTACTTCTGATCGACAGCAATTCCGAGTTGGCCGACAAATAATCAATCAAATTTAGGGCAAGTCCGAGATTTTGCTGACTGTTGTAAACAAACTGGTCGTTCACAAAATCGCTGTTTCCCACCACTGCCAGCTTAACACCTTTCATGTTTATCGCTGCCAACCCCACCCTTTCACTTTTTCCATCTATTCTCTTAACCATATCTGGCGCTAAATCACTAAAGTCGCTGGTGGTTCTCACCATCTGGCTCGACCACAGCCAGTTTTTTGCCTCTCCGTTTGCCCCAACCGGCGAAACCCAAGGCAAAAGCAAATTGCTGATTCCCGACGTTACCGGCATCGAATAATCGATGTTTTCCGGCCTGACCTGCACCCAGTATGGATACTGGCTCAAAAAGGCGCCGTTTTGCGTCCTGAAATTGGCGATGGCGCTGCTTTGATCTGTCACCAGTTTCTGCTCGATGGTTATCCCGTATTTTTTTAGCAATTCTCCTAGTCCCGTTTCTTCGTTTTTTATCGCCGTCATACTTGAATCCACCCTGATTGGGCTGGCAAAAACCACTAATCCCTTTCCCGCCTTGATCCACTGGTCGATCTTTTCCACCCCTTTTTCCGTAATCTTCGGATAGCCCAAAATCACCAGGCTGGCGGCATCCGAGGCGATTTTAAAATCTTCCTCCAGCTTGATTTCTTCCAGTTGGTATTCTTTGCCAAGCAGTCTTTTCAACAGTCCCGGCCCGTCTTCTTCTTGACTGGTCTCCGCCAAAACAATCTTGATCGCCTTGTCTCTCCTTAACCTTGCCAACGACGACATCAATATGTATTCCATGTTGTCTACGTCTCCCGCCACTGGCACCACCTCCTGCTTGCCGCCAAAACCCAACACCAACCCCAAATATCCCTGGCTGATTTCAAACTTGTCGGACTTAACTGATGAAAACTGCAACGGTTGTATCCCCAGTCCCAGCGCTTCCTCCTTGACCTTCTCCTCTTTTGATGGGTCCAAATACTCGATTTTAATTTTACCGGGATTTACCCTGGCCATTTCTTTTAATATCGTTTTTAGGTTGTCCGCTGTCGGTTTGGCTTCTGGCGGTAAATCTTCAGTGGCGTAAAGTTTTATCGATATGATATCGTCGATTTGCTTGATGATTTTTACTGTTGCCTGGTTTAGGCTGTGCACCTTTCCCCGGCTCAAATCCAATCTCCAAAAAGGAAAATAACTGGTTGCCAGGTTTAAAAGCACCAGTCCGATGACTAGGTTTATGCCGGTAGCGTAGGGAAGTATTTTTCTGATCATTTGTCTCTTGCCTTAAGGCTAAGCACCGATAAAATCGAAAATATTAATATCCAGGAGACAAAAAACACTAAACTGCCGATCTCAATCAGCCCGTTGGTAAACATTGAAGCTCTGGCATTAAGGCTGACTGCTGTCAAAATGTTTTTAATTAGGCTGGGGAATTTTCCCGCTATTCCCTCTTGTCCCAACAGGCTGTTAACCAAAAGAATTACCGTCGAAGACAAAAACGCCACTATCGACTGGTTGGTTAGGCTCGACATAAACACGCTTAGCGCCAGGTATGCCCAGGCCAGAAGCATTGCTCCCAAAAATCCGCCAACCATCTGGCCAAAATCGGGCCTGCCAATTAAGGCCAATGTTGCCGCCACCGGCCATGACAGGCCGACCACCAACGCCAGATACATTCCCACCCCCAGCATTTTTCCGGCAATCAGTTCTATCTCGTTTATCGGGGTTGTCAAGATTACTTCCCAGGTGCCGCTTTTCTTCTCGTCGGCAATTACTCCCATGGCAATCGCCGGCACAAAAATTGACATCAAAAAAGTCATCACTCCCCAGTAATTTTTCATCTCCGCCTGGCCGATTAAAAATAGATCACCAAAAAATAACCAATTTGCCACCAAAAGCAATATTCCGGCAAAAATGTAACCTAGGGGGTTGGTAAACAGGTAATGCCATTCTTTTTTAGCGATTGTCCAGATATTTTTCATGAGGTTAATTCGACAAATTTTTTCTCTAAATTTTTTATTTTTGATGGTGCTTCGTCCAAAACGATTTTACCCTTATCAATTAATAGCAGTCTGTCGCAAATCGCTTTCGCTTCCGGCAATATATGGGTAGAAAATAACACGATCCTATCTTTGGCCAGTGACTTAATCAACTCTCTGATTTCAATAATTTGTTTCGGGTCAAGGCCGACCGTCGGTTCGTCCAGAATCAGTAATTTCGCTCCGCCCATAATCGCCGCCGCCAGGCCGACTCTTTGTCGATATCCCTTTGATAGCGTCTCGATTTTTTGTCCGATCACGTCTTTAATTCCGCAGTCGACTATTACCTTGCCGATTTCTGTTTTTGGATTGTCAATTCCCTTAAGGTTTGCTATCAGCTCCAGGTATTCAACCACCGTGCTGGTGGGATAAATCGGGTTGTTTTCAGGCAGATAGCCGATTTTTTTTCGGTATTCGGTCGATTTTGTTTCTATTTTCGCTTTATCCCAGCTGATGTCGCCCTCGTTGGCTTTCAAAAACCCCACCAACACTCTCATCAGGGTTGTCTTTCCGGCTCCGTTTGGCCCCAAAAGTCCCACTACTCCCGAATCTTTCAATTCAAAACTTATTCCTTTCAGCACTTCTTTCTCGCCGAATTTCTTCCTGATTTTGCTTACCGCGTACATTTTATTTTGATCCAATATCTATCTTAAATATCTTTTTTACCACAACATAAACCACGATTGCCACAATAAAAAAATCAAGCAGGTTTGAGAGCAGGTTGCCGACATGAAAGCTTGCCGGCCCCACCACGATTGTTCTTTCTTCCCAGCTGCCACCGGGAGTCAAAACGCTAATCATGGGCATAATTAAATCGTCCACAATTGCCATTACCAGATTTTTTGCCGAGTTGCCCAACACCACTCCGATTGCCAACTGGATCACGTTATAGNNCCTTTCTTATAATCTGGCCGCCGTCGACTATTTTGCTTTTGTTGTTTGTTTTCATGGTTTTTATATCATAGCCTCCGGCCAATGTTTGTCAACTTCAACCATAAGTTCAAGAAATATTTTTCTTCCCGACATCAATTCCAGCTCTTTTCTGGCATTATATCCAATTTCTTTAATTTTTCTACCCCCCTTGCCGATGATCATTTTTTTATACCTGTCGGCAGTGGTAATTATTGCCCCCTTGACCAGAAGCAATTTTTGTTTGTCGACAATCTTGTCCACCCTTACCTTAATTGAGTAGGGAACTTCCTCCCTCAAAAAGAGATAGGCCTTCTCTCTGATGATTTCCTCTATATATTCTTTTGACCCCATTTTAATAGCAAGTTCCTTTTTGCCTTCCCCTGCTCCTGTCTTAGCTTCGGCCGGCTTTCTTTTTTTTGGTAACAGGTCAAAAATAATCTTAACCAAGCCGGCCACGTGCTTGCCCTGCAATGCGCTAATCCCGATTGTTTTGTCAAACTCTTCTTCAAGGTAGTTGTACTCGGCGGTGTGGTCCTTGCTGCCGACGGCCTTGTCGATCTTGTTGTAAACCAGCACTTTCTTCGCCTTCGACTTCCTGACTAGGCCAATTACCTTGTTTTCTTCTTCGTTCTTTTCCCGGGAAATGTCAACTATCATCACTACCACATCGGCCTTACCTACCGATTTTGTTGCTTCCAGGTTTACCCTTTTGCCCACCAGGTCTTGGATGTTGACCATCAACCCCGGCGTGTCAACGAAAACAATTTCACCGCGGCTGTCGCTATACACTGCCTCGATATTTTTTCTGGTAGTCTGGGGCAGGGGAGAGGTGATGCTGACTTTCTGGTTCATCAAACTGTTGAGCAGTGTCGACTTGCCTGTATTCGGTCTGCCCAAAATAACCACCCTGCCGTATCTCTTCCCCGCCGATTTTCTATTTTCTTTTTCCATTTTGGTTCTGCTGGAGGTAAACTAATCTTTTGATGTTGACCAGCAGGGTTATTTTACCCTATTTAAACCGAACAATGGCTATTACCCCAAACATTGCCATTGACAGTTAGCAAACATGATGTTAGACTGCTAATTATGACTGCCACCCCTTCCGTTCCTCAACCCCAAAATCCTGTCGATAAGCCAAAAACCGGGCAGGAGTCAACACAGCCGGTTCGCAAAATTTTACCCCTTATTCCCTTGAGAAACGTCATCCTTTTTCCTTCGGTAGAGACTTCGCTCTTTTTTGGTCGCCGCGAATCGGTAAATTCCCTAATGCACGCTTACGACAAGACCGGTCGGTTGGTGATTATTACCGGCCAGCAAAACCCCAAAGTCGAAAAGCCCGGCATGGAAGATGTTTANNTTCTCCAAACCGACGGCAATATTCACGCCATTGTCAAAGGTCTTTCCCGGGTAAATATTGTCAACTACGTCCATCCCGAGCCGTTTATTATGGTCGAATATGTTGATTTGCCCAACATCACCGAATCGGCAACCGATATCCAACAAGCCGCCGAAATGTTGTTAAGCCAACTTAAGAAGGCTTTTGCTATGGGACGCCAGTTCGACCTTCCCGCCATGATGCAACTTTCCACCGGTGTCAGCAGCAGCGATCTTGCCGACCAGGTTTGTTTCTCAATCGATGCCAAGATGAACGAAAAACAGCAGCTTTTGGAAACCCTGTTGGTCAGCCAGCGCCTAAAAACCGCCACCGAGATGCTTATCCGGGAAATGAAAATCGCCGAACTTGAGCGTTCTATTGAAGAAAAAACCCAGGAAAAATTTAACACCGGCATCAAGCGCAATGTTTTGGAAGAACGCAAGCGTCAGATCGAAAAGGAACTAAGGCGTTTGGGGTCGTCTTCTGCCGGCGAAACTTCCGACCTCGAGAAGAAACTGAAATCTTCCCGTATTCCCGAAGATACCAAAAAAAAGCTCTACAAAGAGCTTCATCGCCTGGAGGAGATGGGTTCGATGGCTCCCGAAGCCAGCTATATCCGAACCTATCTGGAAACCGTCCTCGATCTTCCTTGGGGTGTCTATTCTGATTCTGACCTAAGCCTTTCCAGGTCAAGCAAAATTCTAAACGACGACCATTACGGCCTAAAAGATGTCAAGGAGAGAATATTGGAGTATCTTGCCGTCTTAAAGCTTAAGTCGAAGAACAAGGTTAAGCAGGATCATGGTCCCTCTTCCAACATCCTCTGTTTTATCGGTCCTCCCGGAGTCGGCAAGACGTCTTTGGGTAAATCTATCGCCAGGGCCCTGGGACGGAAATTTGTCCGTGCCTCTCTTGGCGGCATCCACGACGAAGCCGAAATCAGGGGGCACCGTCGGACTTATGTTGGCGCCATGCCCGGACGGATCGTCAAAGGCTTGAAGGAGGCCAAGTCGATGAACCCGGTTTTTATGCTTGACGAAATCGACAAGATTGGTCAGGACTTTCGTGGCGATCCCTCCTCCGCCCTCCTGGAAACTCTCGACCCGGAGCAAAACCGTGAGTTTTCGGACCACTATCTGGACTTTCCTCTCGATCTTTCCAAAGTCTTTTTTATTCTTACCGGCAACGATATTTCCACCATTCCTCCGGCCTTGCGCGACCGTTTGGAAATAATTAGCTTTTCCGGCTACACCCCCGAAGAAAAGCGCCACATTGCCCAGCGTTACCTGATCAAACGTGAACTTGAGGCAAATGGCCTTCGCCCTTCCCAGGTTTCCCCGCTAAACGACAGCACGGTTGATTATCTTATCGACAAATATACCCGTGAAGCCGGTGTTCGTAACCTCCAACGGGTAATCGCCAGTCTCTTTCGCAAAACCGCCAAGCGTATCGTCACCGATAAGGTTGACTTGGTCGATCTGAATAATCTTCTCTCGATCAAAAAATACCTNNCAGCTTAAAGGTCGCAAAGACGAAGTCGGTGTTTCCACTGGTCTGGCCTGGACATCCGTTGGCGGCGATATCCTCTTTATTGAAGTCAATGTCATGCCCGGCAAAGGGCAATTGATCCTTACCGGTAAACTAGGCTCGGTGATGAAAGAATCCTGCCAGGCCGCCCTTTCCTATATTCGCAGCCAGTCGAAAGAGTTTGAAATTACCCAAAATTTCCATAAAATTGATGTTCATATCCACGTCCCCGAAGGCGCCACCCCAAAAGATGGCCCCTCCGCCGGCTGNNGCCGCCCTAAAAGGTATACCCGTCCCCAAAGACATTGGCATGACCGGTGAAATTACCTTGCGGGGTCGTGTTTTGGAAATCGGTGGTCTAAAAGAAAAATCCCTTGCCGCCCACCGGGCTGGTTTAACCACCATCATCATCCCCCAGGACAACAAAAAATCATTAGTCGACATCCCCTCCGAAGTCAAAAAGGAAGTCAAATATATTCCTGTTGCCGACTACTCCCAAATCTATCAGCGGATATTTGCCTGACCGTCTACATTCTCGTCACTGGCGTTACCCCGATCAGTTTTAGTCCGGTTTCCAGGCAACAAGCGCTGCTGTGGGTCAGAAATACCCTCCAGGCTTCTTCTTTCTCACCAATAATTCGGTTCTTGGCATAGAATTCGTTGTAAGTTCTTGCCACCCTGATCAGGTGTTCGGCAATTACGTTTGGTGAAAACCTCTCCGCCGCCTCAACAATTTTGTCTTCAAATTTAGCCAACTCCTTTAGCAACTTGATCTCGTCGTCGTTGATCTGTCCAGACGGAGCCTCAATGTTTTTTTGCTCCCTCACTTCAGTTTTTTCCAACACGCTCTTTGCTCTGGCAAAAGTGTATTGGACATACGGCCCCGAGTCTCCTTCCAGGCTCATTATTTTTTCCCAGTCAAAAATAATGTCGCGCCTTGGGTCGGCCAGAAGGTCGCTAAATTTAATTCCCCCGATTGCTACCGCCTTGATTACCTCCTCTTTTTCTTCTACTGGTAGTTTTTTAACCACACTGCTTGTCTCCGCCAGCCTTTTTGCCTCTTCTGTCGCCTTGTCGATTACTTCTTTAAGGTGGATCGTGTCACCTTTTCTCGTTGAAAACTTACCCTCCGGCCATCTGATTAACCCGTGGGCCACATGCACCAGTCTGATTTTGTTGGTCCAGCCCAACTTTTGTGAAATCCTAAAAAGTTGTTTAAAGTGCAATGTCTGGTCTGCCCCGACCTCATAAACTATCAGATCGGGTTGCCATTTGTTTAGCCGGTAGTGGATGGTGGCCAGATCCCTGGTTAAATAAGTAGTTGTTCCGTTTGACTTTTTAACCATTGCCGGCGGCATGTCTTCAAACTCGATTATTGTTGCCCCCTGGCTCTTTTTTGTAATTCCTTTTTCCCCAAGTTCGTCAATTACCCCTTCCAGCATTCCCTCATAAAACGATTCACCCAGCGTTTGATCTATTTTTACTCCCAGCAGTGAATACACCCGGTCAAATTCCTTTTTTGACAAATCGATGCACTTTTGCCATATTTCTCTTGCCTCTTCGTCTTTGCCCTCCAGCTTGGCAAACCATTCTCGCCCCTCGTCTCCCAATTTAGGGTTCTTCTCCGCCTCCTGATGGAATTTTACATACAATTTTTCCAGATCGTCGATACTCATCTTTTCTACTGGTTTTTCTCCCCATTTTTTAATGGCAACGATAAGTTTTCCAAACTGCGTGCCCCAATCGCCGATATGATTGTCGCCGATTGTCTTCCACCCAAGAAACTTGTAGAGGTTATATATCGCCTGGCCGATGTCGGTTGATCTAAGGTGGCCGATGCCAAACGGCTTGGCGATATTTGGTGCCGAATAATCGACAACCACGGTTTTCCCTCTGCCGTATTTGCCCATCCTGTTGGCAAACTCCATCTGGTAATTCAGTTCCTCTGCCTTTTTTACCAGATATTCGGTTTTAAGGTAAAAGTTTATAAACCCTCCCGCAGTTTCGATCTTTTCAATAAAATTTGTTTTGTCGACAATTAATTCCAGCTCGTTTTTTATTTTGCCAGCCAGCATCGGTGCGTTTTTACCGGTTTTTTTGGCCGCTGTCATTGCTATGTTTGTCGAATAATCACCAAACCTTGGGTCGTTTGGCCGCTCAATCGGTATCTCCTCCACTTCCGTTTCCATCCCTAAGTTTTTAATTGCCTGCAAAATGTCTTCCCTTAGTTGTTTCATTGTTTATATTACTCGACTGCCGTTTCTAATTTCCTGGTCGACAAAAATTAGCTTTGGTGGCTCATTCTCTGTTTCTTCGGCAGCCAGAATCATCGCTTCCGACAACTGCCCCATTATTGGCTTGGGGGTGATGTTGGTCACAAACGCCGTCTTTTTGTTCACAAACGTCTCCGGAGCAAACCACTTGCCGATCCCGGTGAATACCTGCCTTTTTCCTATTTCTCCAAAATCCACCGTCATCTTTAGTAACTTTTCCGATCCGTCAACCTTCCCCGCCTCAACTATTTCTCCTACCCTGATTTCTACTTCAAAAAAAGCTTCGATGCTTATTTGCCCCATAACCGATTCTACCAGCTTATCTGGTATTCCAACAGCCCCGACTTGTCGCCGGTCGATCCGGGGTATAATGTTCTTACCGTCTCTTATTCTGTTAGTAGTTAACTCTTTATGCAAGTCAATCCAAACATTTTTCGCGGTTATGATCTTCGTGGTCTGGTCGATGTCGATCTTGATCCCGCAATTGTCGAACATATCGGCAGAGCCTACGGTTCATATCTTTCCGCCCGTGGCATCAGGCAGGCTGTTGTTGGCCATGACTGTCGTCAAACCAGCCAGGCTTACTCCGATGCCCTGATTAAGGGCATGCGCTGGTGCGGCATCAATGTCACCGATATCGGTTTGACCCTGATTGGCACGTTTTATTGGTCCCAGCATCACCTCAACATCCGCGGTGGGGTATTTGTTACCGCTTCCCATAATCCGTCTGAATACAACGGCTTTAAGTTTGCCGCCGATCTTTCCGAAACGCTGGTCACCGACGGCATGCAGGAGCTTCGCGACCGTGTTTTAAACGAAGATTATCTTCCTTCTCCAACCCAGGGTGATTTGGCTAGCCTCGATATAAATCCAATCTATTTCGACGAAATTATTCGTCGCTTTCCCGGTGTTCGCGGCCTAAAGGTTCTGGTTGATCCCAGCCATGCCACTGCCGGCGCCATTGTTCCCCAACTTTTGCGCCGCTTTGGTCTTGAAGTCGTTGAAAAACATTGTGATATTCAGCCGTCTTTCCCTCTTGGCACCCCCGACCCCACCGAAAAATCCGTCGCTTCCCGCTTGGCCGCCGAGGTGGTTGAAGCCGGCGCCGATGTCGGTTTTACCTACGATGCCGACGGTGATCGGGTGGGTATTGTCGACGAAAAAGGCCAGATCATCTGGAATGATGTTCTTTTGGCGATTTTTGCCATCGATGTCCTTGCCCACCACCCCGGCGCCAAGATCATGTACAACACCCTTTGCTCCAAGGCCGTCTCCGAGACCATCCTCAAAAACGGCGGCATTCCCTATATGTGGCGCACCGGCCACTCTTTCCTAAAAAAGAAAAACCAAGAAGTTAAGGCCGCCTTTATTGGTGAGTTGTCTGGCCACTTCTTTTTTTCTGCCGATTTCTACAACCACGACGACGGTATCTATTCCACTATGCGGCTTCTCGATTATTTGGTCCGCACCCGCCAAACCCTTTCCCTGGCGGTGGATTCGCTGCCCAAATACATCTCTTCGCCGGAGGTAAAAGTCGGTTGCCCCGATGATCTCAAGGTTAATCTTATGGCCGACATCAGCCAGGTGTTAAAAACCGATTATCCCCAGGCTGAAATTGTTGACGACGAACGTGCCGGTGACGGGGTTCGTCTGGAGTTATCCGACTCCATGTTTGTCGTCCGGTATTCCCAAAATGGCCCTTACTTGACCATTAAGTTCGAGGCCAAGACCCAGGATCAATACGACAATCTTAAAAATTATATTAACCGACTGCTACACCGGTTTTCCCAAGTCGACTGGACTTTTGGTGCCAACCTGGAAAGCCTGGATTAAAATTACTTATGGATCGCGAAGGTCAGCCGCCTCAAAACCAGCTCGACATTGGCAACCCCACTCATCAGGAAATTGCTGTTTTTTTTGCCAAATTGGCACAAAAGACCGGCCGTGAGTTTAAGATCACCTACCCCGAACCGGTCGATCTTCCCCCTCCCTCCCCAGAAAGGTTATTGGAGATTTTTGGCGAAGAAGCCGACGATGACATTGTTCATCAGGCCTTGGGGGAAATGGGTTATTATCGAAACGGCCGGGTGATTATCGACGACGGCTTGGCCGACTCCTTTGAACGTTTTAATTGGAAGGAAAGCCAAACGGTTGCCGACCAGCATTTCTATAATCGGGTAAACAAAATGTCGGGCAACGCCATCACCGGCGTTATCACCAGCATCGGTGTTTTTAGCCTTCTCTGCCAGCAACCGCCGGTTGCCCAGTATTTTGAAGACCTCCACCAGCGTCTTAGCCGCCGCTACGCCGGCGAAGATGAATTAGGTTTGACTTATCATCAGTTGTCTTTTCCGCAAAAAGTTGAGTTTACCCGGACGGTCGACCGGGCAGTGGTTGATATTTTCCGGTTGGTGGGTTCGGATTTACCCCAACCTTCATAAAATTATATGTATTCCCCTCCCGCTTCGATACTACAAAAATACGCCGAGGTTCTAATTAACTTCGCCCTAAACGGCGGCCAGGGGATAAAAAGGGGTGAAACGGTGTTTTTGCATGTCCCCGAATCGGCTAAACCTCTTCTCCTGGCCCTTTATGAAGTAGTTTTAAGGTCAAAAGCCCACGCCATTATCCAATACATGCCCGACGAAATGGAAAAACAATTTTATACCCAGGCCGACGACGACCAGCTTAGGTTCTTTCCCGCCAAATTCTTAAAAGGCAAAATCGATCAGGCCGACCATTTTCTCTATGTCTTGGCCGAAACCAACAAGCACGAGCTGGAAGGAATTGACCCCAAAAGGATTATTCAGCGCCAGCAGATTTTTAAAAAATACCGTCGCTGGCAGGAAAAAAAGGAACTGGCCCACCGGCTTACCTGGACTCTCGGCCTTTATCCCACTTTGGCGATGGCCAGGGAGGCTGGTATTACTTTAACCCAAGCTTGGGAAGAAGTTATCAATGCCTGTTATCTGGATAAACCAAACCCGACCGAAGTTTGGCGGCAAATCCAATCCAAAAATTTGTCTATACGTCAGAAGCTTGATCGTCTTCAAATTCAAAAAATTAGAATAACATCAGTCAATACCAATCTTTCGGTTGCCGTCGGTCAAAACCGGCACTGGCTTGGTTGTGACGGCCGCAATCTGCCGAGTTTTGAGATCTTTACTTCTCCCGACTGGCGGGGAACCGAAGGCTGTGTTTATTTTAACCAACCGCTTTATCGTTACGGCCATCTGATTAAAGACATCCGTCTGGAATTTAAAGGTGGCCGAGTCGTTGGCGCCACCGCCTCTTGCGGCCAAAGCCTGCTTCGTGAAATGATCAAGGCAAAAAATGCCAACAAAATCGGAGAAGTCTCTTTTACCGACAAAAATCTGTCGCGGATTTCCCGTTTTATGGCCGAAACTTTATATGATGAAAATATTGGTGGCCGATACGGCAACTTTCACCTCGCCCTTGGCGCGTCTTTTAAGGAAGCTTATCTTGGCGCCAACCATCCTCTTTCTGATCGGGAATTTAGGGATCTGGGTTTCAACACTTCCGCCATTCACACCGACCTGATTTCTACCGAAAAATTTACCGCCCACGCCGTCGATACCCGGGGTAATTCCGTCCTCATCTTCAAAGACGGCAATTTTGTCCTTTAGCACAGATTACTATTCGAAGTTTCGTCCTTCTTGGACTCGTCAGACCTAGATTTATACTAGATGACTTCCGATGGGACTCCTGGGAGACGGCGCTGTCTGCGCTTTTATCTGTCTCCTTTGGGAGTCCCATCTGCCGAGTTAGGCTGTTGCCATATCGGACTTTCAACCGCGATTGGCGGCTGTCAAATTGGGGTATTCTATTCAGTTGTTGGGCGAGACGTCATTGTCTCATTTAAACGAGGCGGTCGGCACCGTGGGCGGCTGGGAGGGCGCCGTCATCGTGAAGTAGGGGAGCTCTGCCGGCAATTCCTTGACCTTCAGGTACTCCGCCAGAGTGCCCACCACGTCGCCCGGCACCTTGTTGCGCTCTTTGTTGTAACGGGCAACCGCGTCGTTCCAGTCCTTGACGCATGAGAACGCCATGTTGTACTTTTCGGACACGATCCGCTGGGCGTTGATCACCGGAGCCGCGTCCACTTGCGCTAGCGGCGCTTCCTGGAAGGTGGTCACATAGGCATTGACCGTCAGCGCCATCTGCGCCGGGGTCGCGCCCTGCTTGGCCAGCTCGCCCAGATCCAGGCTGTTGGCGTCCGTGCCTTGGTAGGCCTTCTGCTGTTGGGCAAACTTGCCGCCATACTCGGCCAGCGCTTCGCGATAGGCTTTCGTTTTCGCCACGTCCGCTGCCAGGTAATTGTTCACCAGAATGGTCTGGTTGGACATCTCGGAAAACGTCAGCGACAGGCAAGTGTTGCCGTCCGCCGCCGCCCGCCTGGCGTCCTGGTAGGCCTCGATCAGGCCGTTGTACTGCTTGATCACGTCCTTACCGGTCTTAACCAGCAGGCCACAGCCGCTCTGGACGACCAGCAAGCAGATCAAGGCCACGATGGTAATGACCCGCCGAAACTGTTGCTTTCTCATGGTGCCTCCTTCAGGCTTCGTCTTGATGCTCGCGCCACAGGTAGCGCAGGCTTTCGTCTGTATTCCTTACCAGGGATTCCAACAGGCCGTCGTAGTCGCCGGCGTTGGCATAGTCGGCCGCTTCCTCCAGTGCTGGGCCGTAGTCGATGGCCGTCCACCAGTAGAGCTTGGTCGACACTTCGACCGTAACCCTGTTTTCTTCGGGTTTCACATCGGGCCTGATCAGCCAGATGATTGCCCGGTTGGCCTTTTTGTCGCCCAGCCGCAGGTATCTGCCCAAGGCGGTCGTCCAGATCTTCTCGTCGTTGAGAGGTCCCTTGTTCTTGACCCCCTTGATGCAAACGACGATCACCTCAGCAATCCCATCTTGCCGAAGCTTCTCGAAAATCTGGTCGGCCATTTCGATCTTTCCCTGGCTAAAACACCCGCACTGATCTATCACCCAATATTGTCCCAGTTGCGGAAAAGCCGGTTGTCCCTTTTCGGGAACAATCGACTCGTTGACCACACTGTTTGGGTTGTCCGTTGGCGGGCCTTTGCTCTGGCACGCGGTCAGAAGCACGATCAAGACCACGGCCAAAAGCCATTTGTGTCTCATTGCCTATCCTCCTTTCTACCCTCCTGCTGGGCAAGCCAATAGGTGATATCCAGTCCACGTTCGGCACAGCCAACACGACCGCCGCCGGCGCAGGCGCAAGCGCAGGCACAACTGCTTACGCAAGCGCAGCTTGAGCCGCGACCGCTAAAGCCACCGCCTCCGCCACCGGAACGACCGCTGCTACTGCCACCGCCACCGCCAAGGCTTCCGCCAGACGGTCGGCTGCCGCCGCTACTGCCGCCCGATGAGCCGCCCCATCCGCCACCGTAGCCACCGCCACCGCGGTAACTGCCGCCGGTGTATCCACCGCCGCCATACCCGTCCGACCAAATCATGATGGCGATGACGACGATCACGATGAGCACAAAAACGACGATCAGCACGACCACAAGCCAGTTTGTCTCGCCGTTTTCATCGCCTTGTGGGCTGGCGGGCTGGCTCGACGTCGTCAGCTTCAGCTCGGCAAACGCCGCCGTCGAATAGACCAGAGTGACCGCTTTGGCCTTCTGGTTGGTTTGCAGGTTGCGGGTTATCCAGGTCGCTCGGTTGTCGAATTGGCTGTCGGGCTTCGGGTCGAGGGACTTGACCAGCGAGGTGTCAGACGGCAACGCCCATGTCAGGTGCAGCTCGCTCACCTTGGCGTAGTCAAACCAGCCGGGGACAAACTTGAAAGACACGTCTTCGCCGGCTTTGTAGACCATGCCGCTTTGGAGGATCTCGAAGTATAGTTGGAATCTCTCTCCTTTCTTTGGCAGCCTGCCAAAGTCCAGCTCGACCAGCGACTTGCCGAAAGTGATCGCCTTGGCGCCCTTCAGAAGTGTCGTTGGTCCCCACTCGCGGATGGTGAAATTGCTGTTGGGCACCCCGATTTGGATGTACGGGATGTCGTTGGTAAAGTCACTGGTGGCTTCGTAGTCCAGCTTGTAGTGAATCACCAGCGACCCGTCGGGTTGGGGGGTGACCACGATCTCGAACTTGTGGATGATGTCGGGAGGAATGTCCGCCCTTACCGGTGCCAGCAACAGCACTAGCGCCATCGTCACCGCCAGTAGCCAATAACAGAGACGCTGTTTCATCTTCCTACCTCCCTTTCAGCGGGCAGCCGACGGACTCTTGGTCTTGCTGCCTAAGTTGCCTGGCCAAAGGATGGTTCCAGATCTTCGGCCAATCGTCTTTGAGCATGTTGCCCAGCGTCTGGCCGTTGAGCCATGACTGGCAGGGCACCACATCGCCCGTTGGGCTGATGGCCATGTTCGATATTGCCGCGCCGCATAGAGGATGCGAGGTCAACCCCATGTCATGGGCTTCTTTTGCTGTCAGCCACCCGGGGCTGGTAAACATGATTTCCATCCCCAGTTCTCTGACGACCGCCATCGTTGCCGCCATGACTTTCAGTAGCTCTTCTTTGGTCAGGGCGTCGTCTGGCCTTAGTCCATTAGCCCCACCGGCCGGAATCAGGTTGCTGCAGGTCACGCAACGTATGCCCAGGCTGTGCAAAAACCGGATCGTCTGCCCGTAGTCCTTGTTGAGCTTCAGCAGGGGGGTGTTGACACTCACCTGCAGTCCGGCTTCCAACGCCACCTGGATGCCGAAGACCGTCTTGGCCCAGCCGCCCTGCCTTCCCACCAATTGGTCATGAACCATTGCCTTGTCGGAATAGCAGGTAATCTGGATGCCGTCCAGACTTGCCTCGAAGAGGGATCTTGCCAAAGCCGGGGTTAGCTCCACGCCGTTGGTGTTCAGTCTGGTCACAAACCAGGCAGCGTGCTTAACCAGCTTGACAATGTCCTTGCGCCGTAACGGTTCCCCTCCCGTAAAGGTCAGCATCGGGATATGGGCTTGCTGGCACAAGTCGATGACGATCATCCACTCTTCTGTGGTCAGCTCGCGTTCCACCGTCATCACCGGGGCGTTGGCCGCATAGCAACAGCCGCAATCCAGAGGGCAATTGCGCCTGCCGTCTACAACCATTGCCGATACGCACAAGTCCATCCGCTGGGGAGCGGTGGCATAGCGCCCCCACTCCTTTAGGATCATTCCTCCCTGAACTTCCGGTGGAATCGGATCGCCCCTGGCAATCGATACTGCCAAAGACACCACCTGCCTCAGATCATGCAAGATCCTCTGCTTACTGGTCCTTGGGTAGAAATGCCTCACTCGGGCAACCACGGCGCTTTCCACTGCCTCAAGGGTCTCTGACGTGACCTCGATGTCCGCCCCTACCCTTCTGTTCAGTTCGTCAAAAAAGATTCTGACGACTGTCGCCCAGGCGGGCCCAACCGGCAGGGTGGCCATCCCTCCGTTGACGATCAGCATTGAGGGCGGATCCTTCCAAAAGCTGGGTTTGGGCGGCACCAGGTGAAGCCTGGCAACCCCCGGACCCTTTGGGTCGAACGTCGCTTGGGCCACCCCACTCGTGTGTGCTTGCTTCTTTCTCTCGTAAGCCGAAAACGGGTTCATCTTTGCCACCTCCTATGGCTTGTTTTCTGTCTTAGCTCTGCTTGTTGAGCTTCTTTTTCTCCTCTGCTCAACTATCTATTCTCCTGTCTCCAACCTCGTCGATGAGGTCATACCTAAAATGCAAGGTTTTCAGGTATGACCTCACCAGTTTAGTTGGATAAAAAAATACCCCATTTGCTAAAGTACTTTTTTATAATCGTCCCTTGCCAACGCAAATGTTGGTTTGGAAAGATTATAGGACGAATTATAAAATTTGCTTTGCCAAAATGCAAATATTTCCATAAATAATAAATATGTATAAACCACTTTTACGATATCTGCAAAAAATATATCCTTTATCTCTGTAAAACAGCTAAATTCATCTGGTTAATCTTTTTGTGCAGCTAAGCCGCTCATCGGCAATGTTATATAATCAATACAAAATATACTTCTAACCTATATTGTTTTTTAGGTTATGCCCATAAACAAAGAAAAATCATGGTTCGGCTGGTGCACCCGATATGTTGCCGATGGTGGCAGCGCTTGCCAGGTTGTTGTTGCCCCCCGTGGCCGCCCGCTTAACGAAAACAAGCCGTCGTGCGTCTGCTCGTCAAGTGGACGATGTGACTATGAAGACCTGGCCGTTTCTACTCCTCCCCCGGCAGATGCCAACACTTCTACTATTCGACGATCCTAAACAAACCAAGTCCTCACCTTGAACTCTGTATGCGAACTTCGTTATGACAACTCATCATCCTGACGCGTATTCCCTCTGTGTGACCCCACGGGGACTCGAACCCCGGTTAGTAGGATGAGAACCTACTGTCCTGAACCGCTAGACGATGGGGCCTGCTTCTAGTGTAAAATAATTCAGATGAATTTTATCAAATATCGTTATCAATTTGTTTTGCTGACTGTTACCGTTTTTTCTACTCTTATTTTCTGGTTGATCTTTTATTTCAATTTGCCTCGTCTTTTGGGTTTTCCCCAAACCAGCCTTGAAACTCTTTATTCGAACTATGATGGCCCAAACTACATGGTTATCAGCAAATGCGGATATCAAAAATCGTGCATTGGTCCAAATTTTTCCCTTCCCCAGCCGCTTGAATACTACCCCGCCCATTTGCCCGGCTATCCTCTCATGATTAGTCTGTTCTCTATGTTTACCACCACTCCCAAGGCCATGCTTTTCACTACTTTGATTGGTTCGGTCCTGCTTACCCTAACCTCTTTCTCTTTTTTCCGCCAATATCTTAAGCCACGTCGTGCTTTTTGGCTATCTCTTATTCTGATCTTTTTTCCTGCCAGACTCTTTGTTCTCCGCCAGATTGGCGCCCCCGAAACCTGGTTTCTTTTTTCCATCCTCGCTTCCGTTTATTTTTTCCAAAAACAAAAATATTTTCCTTCGGCCGTTTTTGCCGCCCTCGCCCAAACCCTCAAAAGCCCGGCTATCTTATTGCTTTTAGCCATTTCAGTTTGCCTATTTTTTCGCTACCGCAAAAATCTCGCCAATCTTGTCCCTTCTTTCTTCCCCTACCTACTTGTTCCGTTGTCGCTTGTTGCCATCTTTTTTTATTACTGGCTTCAGACCGGCGACTTTTTGGCCTACTTTCATAGCGGCGACAATTTTCATCTCACTTTTCTGCCTTATCAGGTTTTTGTCAGCAACCGTTCCTGGATCCACACCATCTGGTTGGAGGATGTCATTTATATTTTCGCCACTGCCTTTTTTGGCATAAGTTATTTGCTCAAAAAATATCCCCGTCAGTTGGTCAGCGTCTTCCCTTTGGTTTTTTTGGTCGCCACTATTATGGTTGCCCACCGTGATATCAGCCGTTATCTTTTACCGGTTTACCCCTTCATCTTCCTTGGCATCTTTCGGACTGTCAGGCTATCTCTGTTAAAGAGGGCCTTTATCTTGCTCCTGCCGGCGGTTATCCTATATTCAGTTAACTTTTGCCTCGGCAACGTTGCCCCCATCTCCAACTGGCAACCTTATCTCTAAAATAAATGGATCTATCAGACAAGGTCAGGTCATCAGAAATTTCTATCCGCGAGTTTATCGACTCCTATTACCGCCAGCTCCTCAACCAAAAGGATATCTCCCTGTCGGCCTTTGTCCCCGGCTACCGCAAGGTCAATCCTTCTATTCATCAATTTCTGAATGACCCCGGTCATCTTGACGTTTCCGCCCTATCCTATGCCCTTGAACGTTTACCTCCGGATATTTTTGAAGCCAGAAAAATTGTTATGGCCGTTACCGATCATGGCATGGAATCGGGTGGGTTTTATATCGACTCTGGCCTAAAAACCGGCCTATGGCAAAAATCCGTCGCCGTTCGCCGCCGCCGCCGCAGTTATTTTCATCCTTCTTCCGGCACCCTTGCCTTTTTTGTCACCTCTCCTTCGGACGTCGACGACATTGTCAACTGCACTCTCGCCTTCAACCTCGAGTGGCAAAAACTTTCCCTGCTCTTGGGCGACAGCCTAAACGACTTTATTGTCAGCCCAAAACCCCAATTGCTAGGACTCGATGCCAGGGAGTGGGGGAGACTAAAAAAAGTTTTAGGGGACGACTGGCAAAATATTATCAGAACCTGCCGGCGCACCGGCGACATTCAATTCAGATTGCTTGAGGGTAATAAAGACCTATTTTCCCAGGTCACCCATGACTGGTGGCAGGAAATACTTCAAAAGTCCTTTATTTTCGACTTCGACACCCTTCCCGTATATTTTATTTCCTCAAATCTCCACAGTCTGGTTAATATTATCGGCGGTTATGTCCGTCAAAAACAAAGCGAAATTTTTAATTACATCGAGAGGAATTTCCCTGACCTCTACCAGGATTGGCTTAAGGTCAACGCCGCCGGCAACATCATCCGCCTAAGCGACTTCCTTTATTATGCCTCCGGCAAATATTTCCAATACAATCCCCAGGATCTCCAGGCCAAAAAAACTTATGAGGCAAGTCTGGGTATTAAGCAGTTTCAGCTTTCCTCGCCCCTTTATGCCGACGTCCAGATTATTCCGGTTAAGTCGATTCTTCAAACCAATTCCATCGATCCTTATGTCAACATCAGCTGTCCCGAAAAACTGGCCCAGAGCCAGGCGTTAATTGTCAATATCGATTATCCCCTTGGTGCTTCCGCTTACTACATTTTTTCTCTTATTCTCAATCAGCTCAAGCAAATTAAAGGCGCCTATATCGTCGGCAAGGCGGCCATTCTCTCCGGTGAAGTTGGCGACGTTCAGATACCTTCAATTGTTTTTGACGAACGGACCGGCAATATCTACCACATTAACAATGTCTTCAACAACCCCTTTCCCTTTTCCACTTTTCAAAGCGACGTTCACCAAAATCAAAAGGCCATTTCCGTCTACAACACCTTTATGGAAAACCGGTTCCAGTTGGAAGGCTACATTGATGCCGGGTTTAACATTATCGAAATGGAATCTGGCCCCTACCTTGGCGCCATCGCCCAGCACGTTCTTAAAGCCGAATCTCTTCAAAGTAATGTCTTCCAAATAAAAAATTTACCCTTTGATTTGGGGATTATCAACTACGCCTCCGACAACCCCTTGTCCAAAAATCTCGGCGAAGGTGCCATGGCCATGATCGGTGCCGAGCCCACTTACCTGGCTCTTCTCACTACCCTTCAGCGAATCATCGACCTCGAGTGTCAATGTCGTCCTTGAAAATACTTTCCGTTTTCTTCCTCAACCAGCCCTTTAAGCTGCATTATTGTTAGTATTTGTGCCAGTTCTGCCACATCAATCTTACATTCTTTTGCCAGTTCGTCGGCGGTTATCATTCCTCCCCCTATCGCCTCCCAGATTCTTTGTTCTAGTTTATCTTCCGTTATCATCGTCTTTGGCAGACCTCTTGGCAAATTGTCTATGTTCAGCACATCGTCAACACTCTCAAATAATCTCGCCTTGCCGGTTTTAATTGCCCCGTTGCACCCTTTCGATTGCCAGGAAAAAATCGGTCCTGGCACTGCCCAAACCGTCTTCCCGTATTTTCTTGCCCATTCAACCGTCACCAGGCTTCCCGAATCCACTCCCGCCTCCACTACCAATAATCCCAGGCTGGCCAGTCCGGCCACAATCCGGTTTCTTTGTGGAAAGCTCCATCTGGTCGGCTCAAAATTGTTCTCATATTCCGAAATCATCAATCCGCCACTGTCGATAATCTCTTGATATAGACTTTCGTTGCTTCGTGGGTAAACCACGTCTAATCCTCCCCCCAATACCGCTGCCGTTTTTCCTTGATACCGCAAGCACAGCCGGTGGGCTTCCGAGTCGACTCCATACATAAATCCGGAAATTATTGCCACTCCGTTTGTCACCAAACCTGCCATATTGGCCTCCAAAACCTCCTTGCCGTACCTGGTCATTTTTCTGCTTCCGACTACGCTAATCGATCTGTCCCAAATTTTTATGTCCCATCTGCCCCTAAAAAACAGTCTTTTGGGGCAGCCTTTAATTTCTTTTAGTCTTTTTGGGAATTCCGCCGACTGTCGGTCAATTGTCCGTATCGGCACGTTACGCCATTTACTCACCAGTCAATGTTTTGGTAATGGTTAATCTTTTTGACTTTATTTCCGTCCATCAAAATACACACCGCATCCACCCGGCACCTAACATACTTTCTTGCCAACTCCCTATTTTTAAGCATTAGCCATTGGGCCGCTTTTTTAATTCTGGCAACTTTTTTTCGGCTGATCATCTCTTCGGGTAAACCAAGGCCGTCATCATATTTAGCCTTTACTTCAATAAAAACAAGCCAACCATCTTTCTCGGCAATAATATCGATTTCGCCGAAATCATTTTTGACGTTTCTCCCGACTAACCTGTAACCGTTTCCCTCCAGCCACCTGCTGGCTGTTTCTTCTCCCCGCCTGCCTTTTATAAAATTATCTTTCTTGTTCATTGGTCCTCAACTTCGCCCCTGATCCGATACTGCAGAGCTTCGGCAATATGTTTTTCCAGTATTTCCTGGCTGGCGTCAAGATCGGCAATTGTCCGGCCGACTTTAATTACCCTAAAGTATGTTCTGGCCGACATCGCAAACTTATCCGCCGCCGTTTTTAACAACCATTCCGCTTTCTGGTTAAGCCCGGCCAATTGCCTGACCTGCTTGTTCTTCATATCGGCGTTACAGTGCATCGTCTCCACTTTGGCAAACCTCTCCTCCTGCTTCTGTCTGGCCATAAGCACCCGCTTCTTGATTATTGCCGAACTTTCTGCCCTGTTTTGCTGGCTATCGAAGCTGACTTTATTTATATCCACCGACGGCACGTTAATCTGGATGTCAATCCTGTCCATTATCGGTCCCGACATTTTCTTTCTGTAATTTTGAATTTGGTTTGGCAGACAATGGCAGGCCCTCTTCTGACTTCCCCGAAATCCGCATGGACAGGGATTGGCCGATGCAACCAGCATAAAATCCGCCGGAAACACCACCTTTCCGCTCGCTCTTGCAATCGACACCAATCCGTCTTCTACCGGCTGTCTAAGCGCTTCAATACAGCTTCGGCTGAATTCCGGAAATTCGTCCAAAAACAACACTCCTCTGTGTGCTAAGGAAATTTCACCCGGTTTCGGGTTGCTTCCTCCTCCAATCAGCCCCACCTGTGAGGTGGTATGGTGGGGAGACCTAAACGGGCGCTTTCTGATCAGGCACCCGCCGGGCGGAATATTGCCGGTTACCGAATATATTTTGGTCACTTCCAAACTTTCCGTTTCGCTTAAATCAGGAATTATCCCCGGCATTGCTCTCGCCAGCATGGTTTTACCGCTTCCTGGCTCGCCAATCATAATTAAGTTGTGCCCGCCCGCCACCGCGACTTCGACTGCCCTTTTTGCTTGTTCCTGTCCGTATATTTCATTAAAGTCATCAACGCTTTCATTGCTAACCACCACCTCCTCAAACGGTATCTCCCACAGTCGTTCAATTTTCTTTTGGCCGTTGAAATGACGGATCAGCGATTTTAGGCTGTCTACTGGATAAACCGCCACTCCCTTTACCACGGCGCCTTCATTGGCGCTCAACCTTGGCACAAAAATCTCCCCAATCCCGTTTTCCTTCGCTGCCAACGCCAGTAAAAACACCCCCTTGGTGTGTCTTAGGCCGCCGTCAAGCGACAGCTCCCCAAACAGGTAGGCTTTTTCCACCGGTATTTTTATTTTTCCCAAAGAGGCCAGGATGCCGATTGCTATCGGCAGATCAAACGCCGCCCCGTCTTTGGGCAAATCTGCCGGCGCCAGGTTGATCGTTATCTTTGCCGCCGGAAATTCGATAAGCGAATTAATTATTGCCGTTTTGATCCTTTCCTTTGCCTCTTCGGCTTGTTTTGAAGGTAGCCCGATTATGTTAAAACTGGGAAAACCCTTTTCGGCCACATCCACCTCAACGTCAACCTCGACTGGCGTCAATCCCAAGCAGGAAACCGTTGCGATTTTGGTCAACATTAATCAAATCTAACACAAAACTACGTCTAAATTTACTACCCAAAATAAACCCGAAACTTGATACAATAAACACGTGTCTTTTCAACTCCAGTCAGACTTTTCGCCGTCTGGCGATCAACCAAAAGCCATCGCGTCCTTAACCGCCAACCTCCAAAATGCCCGCCGGCACCAAACCTTGCTTGGGGTTACCGGTTCGGGCAAAACTTTCACTGTTGCCAACGTTATTCAAAATCTCCAACTGCCCACCTTGGTTATCTCCCACAATAAGACTCTTGCCGCTCAGCTTTACCAGGAATTCAAGGAACTTTTTCCTCAAAACAAGGTTTCTTATTTTGTCTCATACTACGACTACTATCAGCCCGAAGCCTACCTCCCCGCCTCCGACACCTATATAGCCAAAGAAGTCGAGATTAACGACCTGATCGACAAACTTCGCCTCGAAGCCACTTCCAACCTTTTCTCCGGTAACGACAATATCGTCATCGCTTCGGTCAGCTGCATCTACAACATCGGCGACCCTGTCGAGTTTAGTGGTAAGACTATTGAATTTTCCCTTGGCCAAATATGGCCCCGCCGCCAGTTGTTTGAATCTTTAGTTTCTCTGTTTTATCACCGCGATGAGCTGGAGTTTCACCGGTCGACCTTTCGGGTGAGAGGCGAGTATGTGGAAATTTGGCCGTCATATCAGGACTGGGTGATGGTGCTCGGTTTTGAGAATGACAAGCTGTCTTCGATTATCCAGCGCCATCCTTTTTCCGGAAAAGAGTTTTCCCTCGATCATTTTGTTCTCTATCCTGCCAAACAGTTTGTTGGTTCTTCCGGAAAAGATTATCAGGACATTTTTAAAAAAATCCGCCAGGATTGCCAAAAACAGGTTGACTTTTTTAAGTCGCAAAACAAGATTCTCGAGGCCCATCGCCTTCAACAACGGGTCGAATATGACCTGGAAATGCTTCAGGAGGTCGGATACGTTAATGGCATTGAAAACTACTCCATCTACTTCGAACAACACCGCCATCCTGGTGACCCGCCTTATACTCTGGTTGACTATTTCAGGCACCTATGGGGCGATAATTTTCTCACTGTTATCGACGAATCTCACGTCACCGTTCCTCAAATCAGGGGGATGCATCAGGGCGATCTCGCCCGCAAAAAAACTCTCGTTGATTTTGGTTTTCGTTTGCCCTCTGCCTACGACAACCGACCGCTAACGTATGATGAATTTGAAAAACGCCTGTCTTCAGTCATCTATGTCTCGGCCACTCCTTCCGAAGAAGAGATCAACAAGTCTGGCCATCAGGTAGTGGAACAGATTATTCGCCCAACCGGTCTTCTCGATCCTCCTGTCGAAATCAGGTCTACAACCAATCAGATTCCCAATTTGATCGAAGAAATTACCGGCAAAATTTCCCAGGGCCAACGCGTCCTGGTGATTACCATTACCAAACGCATGGCCGAAGAGCTGTCATCTTATCTTTCCGACCCGCAAAAAACCGGCCATAACTTTAAGGTCGCCTATCTTCATTCCGATATCGACACCCTTGAAAGGAGTAATATTCTCGACCGGTTGCGGCAGGGTGAATATGATGTTTTGGTCGGTATCAACCTTCTCCGGGAAGGTCTCGACCTGCCCGAGGTTGGATTGGTGGCCATTCTCGATGCCTCATCGCAAGGATTCCTCCGCTCCCGGTCTTCGCTTATCCAGATCATGGGGCGCGCCTCCCGCCATGTTTCCGGGTCGGTTATCCTCTATGCCGACGAAGTTTCCGAAGCCATGTCGCAAGCCATCCAAGAGGTCAACCGTCGCCGTCGAATTCAAATGGAGTACAACAGTCAGCATCACATTACTCCCAAAAGTATTGTAAAATCAATTCGTCCTAAGCTAATTGAACCGCCCGCCGACCTCAAGCCGCTTCTATCTTCCGATACCGACCCGTTTTCTTTGACTCCCGCCCAAAGAAAAAAGTATCTCCAGGGCTTGCGTCAGCAGATGAGGGTGCTGGCTGCCGATTTAAATTTTGAACAGGCGATTCTGTTGCGGGACAAGATTAAACAAATCGAATCAACCGATGAACCCAAACCAATTCAGTCAAAATAAAATCGTCGTCAAGGGGGCTTCCGAAAACAATCTCAAGGCAGTGTCTTTTGAATTCCCCAAAAATCAGCTGGTCGTCTTTACCGGTGTCTCCGGCTCCGGCAAGTCGTCCATGGCCTTCGACACCCTTTTTGCCGAAGGCCAGCGTCGCTATGTCGAAAGTCTGTCTTCCTACGCCAGGCAGTTTTTGGGTAATCTCAAACGCCCCGAAGTCGATTTGATTGAGGGGCTTTCTCCGTCTATTGCCATCAACCAGAAGGCGATTTCCCACAACCCACGTTCTACCGTTGGCACCGTCACCGAAATCTACGACTATCTTCGTTTGTTGTTTGCTCGCATCGGCCACCCTCATTGTCCGACCTGCGGTCGCGAGGTCGCTCCGCAAACCAGCAAACAAATCGTTAATCAGATGTTAGACCATGTTTCCCAGCATCTCTCTTCCACATCGCCTTTCCGTTTTTTGGTTCTTGCTCCGGTTGTCCGCGACCGCAAAGGTGATTTCCATGGCCTGTGCCAAAATCTTCGCAAGCTAGGTTACAAATGGATTCGCATCGACCGTCAGGTTGTCGATCTCTACGCCGACTTTGCCGTTGCCAAAACCAACAAGCACGATATTGACGCTGTTATCGACCGTCTCTCTGTTTTTAAAGAAAACCTCAAAAATCCTGAAACTTTTTCCCGCTTGGTTGACGATGTCGAACAGGCAATGAAGCTCTCCAACGGTCTGGTGGTCTTTACTGTTGTCAATGACGCCGGTTTCGACTTTCCGGCTAATCCCCAAAACACTGCCGACACTCTTTTTTCCGAAAATTATGCCTGCCCGGTGTGCAACATTTCTCTGCCCGCCATTGAGCCTCGGCTTTTTTCTTTCAACGCTCCCTCCGGTGCCTGCCTAGACTGCAAGGGTCTTGGTTCAAAATATCAGATTGATCGGAGTAAGTTTCCCGAATGGAAAGCTCGGATCCTCGAATCCCGCTACTTTACCTCCTCCTCCGAGGTTGTCCGCGAAGAGCTGGAAAAGTTTATGACCAAAACTCCTTGTCTTTCCTGTCGTGGCTCGCGCCTGAACCCCGAAGCCTTGTCCGTCCACATTTTGGGACAGAATATTTATCAAATCAGCCAACTTGATATCAGTCATTTAAATCAATGGCTGACAAAGCTAGAAAACAAAATCGGCAGCGACAAGGAAAAGGAAATTCTCTCTCCCATCAGTCGCGAGATCGCCTCCAGGCTTGAGTTTCTTCTGGCGGTTGGTCTTGACTATTTAAGCATTGATCGCGAAGCCGGCACCCTATCTTCGGGCGAATCGCAACGGATCCGTCTTGCTTCCCAAATTGGCACTGGCTTAACTGGTGTTCTCTATATTCTCGACGAGCCCACCATCGGGCTTCACTCCCGCGACAACGATCGCCTTATCCAAACCCTCAAGAAATTAAGGGATTTAGGTAATACTGTCGTCGTCGTCGAACACGATCAGGATGTTATCGAAAATGCCGATTATGTTGTCGATTTCGGTCCTCTTGCTGGCAAAAACGGCGGCGAGATTGTTGCCATCGGCTCCGTCAAAGACATTATCAAATCTTCCCGTTCGCTCACCGGCAAGTATTTATCGGGTAAGCTGGAAGTGGCATCCCGTTCCCTCTCCAAGCCGATTATATCTTCGTCTCCCAAAATCAGGATTACTGGTTGCCGTCAGTGGAACCTAAAAAATATTGATGTTGATTTTCCTCTTAACCGCCTTGTTTGTGTAACCGGTGTCTCCGGCTCAGGTAAGTCGACTCTCGTCCACGACACCCTCTATGGCGGTCTTAAGAAAGCCATGCTTGGCTCTTACTACGGTACGATTGGCCAATTCGATAAAATTTCCGGCCACGAACAATTAACCGACCTCCTGCTTGTCGACCAGTCGCCGATTGGCCGCACGCCACGCAGTAACCCGGCCACCTACACCAAAATTTTCGACGACATCCGCAAACTTTTGTCACAAACTTCGGAAGCCCAGATTCGCGGCTATACTTCCGGTCGTTTCTCCTTTAATGTCAAGGGTGGTAGGTGCGAGGCCTGTGAAGGTCAGGGGCAGATAAAAATCGAAATGCAGTTTTTACCTGATATTTACGTTACCTGTGATGAGTGTCATGGCACCCGTTTTAAGCAAGAAACTCTGGAGGTGGAGTATAAAGGCAGCAACGTCAACGAAATCTTAAACCTTACCGTCGATGAAGCGCTGGAATTCTTCAAAAATATCCCTTCTCTACGTAAAAAACTTGAAACAATCCAGGACGTCGGCTTGGGGTATCTTCAGCTTGGTCAACCCAGCAACACCCTCTCCGGCGGCGAATCCCAACGTCTAAAAATCAGTCGCGAATTGGTCAAAAAAGTCTCCGGCCGCACCCTCTATGTCCTTGATGAGCCCACCACCGGTTTGCATTTTTACGACGTCAATAAATTGATTGCCGTTTTAAGGCGGCTTGTCGATATGGGCAACACTGTTGTTTTGATCGAACACAATCTCGATGTTGTCAAAAACTCCGACTGGATAATCGACATGGGCCCGGAAGGCGGTGAAAATGGCGGCAGGATTGTTGCCTCCGGCACCGTTGACGATATCATCCATCATCCTGCCTCCCACACTGGCCGTTATCTCAAAAAACACCTTTTGGCTACCCATCGTCGATCTTAATATGAAGTTTGTCACCATCAAGCCGACCCAGCTCTCCCGTTTGCCGTCGTGCCCCGGCGTCTATCTTCACCGCAACTCCCAATCATCGATCATTTACGTTGGCAAGGCCATCAACCTCAAAAAACGCATCAGTCAATATTTTCAGCGTCCCGATGCCCTCGGTTCCAAAACCAGTTCTCTTGTTTCCCAAATTCACCGCATATCCTTTTGTAAACTTAATTCTGAAATCGAAGCTCTGGTTCTCGAATCATCGCTGATCAAACGCTATCGTCCGCATTTTAATTCCCAGTTGGCCGACGACCGAAGTTATTTATATATCTGTATTACCAAAGACAAAATACCTTTGGTTGTCTCTGCTTACAAGTCCGCTCTGCCGTCTAATTCTGTCGTCTATGGTCCCTTTCCCAACGCCCGTTCGGTCAAAAGCCTTCTCAAAATTATCCGTCGCCTTTTCCCTTATCGGACTACTGCTACCCATCCCGCCCACTCCTGCCTTTATTGCCACCTTCATCTTTGTCCTGGTGCTAACCCCGACCCGCGCGCCTATCGACTTCAAATCTCCAAAATAAAAAAGATTCTTAATGGCCAAATTCACCGGCTCCAAAAGCAATTGGCCGTCGAAATGAAACGGTATTCTCGTCTTGAGGATTACGAACAGGCTCTCGAATGCCGCCGTCAATTGGAATCAATTCAATATGTTGTTGACGGCTGGCGCGACCTGTCGTCTCTCTATCAGGATGTCGAGCTTCCCGACGATCTCCAAAGTCGTGCGGTAAACGAATTAAATCTTCTCTTTCAACCCTATTCCCCCGTCTCCTGGCAGCTTAAAAGGCTTGAATGTTTTGATATTTCCCAACTTGGCAACCGCTACTTTGTTGGCGCCATGACGGTTTTTCAAAACAACCGTCTGGCCAAAGATCAATATCGGAAGTTTAAGATCAAATTCAAAACCATCTCTCCTGATGATCAGTTTATGATCAAGGAAATTGTCTGGCGGCGTTCGCAACACCCCAATTGGCCATCTCCCGACCTGATTGTTGTCGATGGCGGCAAACCGCAAGTTTCGGCCGTCAGTGCCTTATTTGGTTCTAATCAAACTTTCTTTCGATCTGTTTTAGTGATTGGTTTGGCCAAGAGAGAAGAAACCATTATCATTAAAGAAGGCGAATCCTGGCAGGAGATCAGCCTGCCCCAAAATTCCGCTGGCCTGAATCTGCTCAAAATGCTTCGCGACGAAGCCCATCGCTTTGCCAATAAATATCGTAAGGAACTGATCAAAAATAGTATAAAATAAGCCAGTGGCCAAAATAGTCAGCGTTGTCGTTCCTTGTTTTAACGAAGCCGAACGTATCATTCCCGTTATCAATACTCTAAAAAAATCACCTAGTATTTCTGAAATTATCGTTGTCGATGATGGTTCCACCCCTCAAAACGCCAAAATACTCCGTTCGCTTAAGGGTGTCAAGCTGGTTACTCACCGTCGCAACCAGGGTAAGACCGCTGCCCTGAAAACCGGCGTTCTCAACGCCCATTCCGGTATTGTCGCTTTTGTCGACGCCGACTTGACCGGCTTTACCGTCCGCGATTTTGAGTCGCTTGTCGCCCCGGTTGCCAACAATACTGCCGACATTGCCATCAGCCATCGCGGCCGAGAGCCGTTTTACGGCCAAATAAGCCAGTTTGCCATCGCCTACACCGGCGAACGGGTGGTATCTCGAAAGCTATTGACCGATAATCTCGACATTTTTGACGTCAAAAACTATCTTTTTGAGCCGATTTTTAATCAACGGTTTTTTGGTCGTTATCGGCTTGCCGTAGTTTACCTTCCTAATGTCGGTCAGTACCAGCAAGCCCAAAAACGAGGGGCAAGGGGCTGGCTGGTCAACCTCAAACAAGTTGTCGCCTTTATTAAATTTCTTGGTCCGTTTCAGTTTTTCTTTCAACTTGCCTTTGTTTCCCGCCAGCCAAGACAGGCCGTCAGTTGACCCCCAAAAACCCTTTCATTCTTATTAGTCCTTCGCTGGCTTCTGCTGACTCGAAATGTTTTCTCGCCGGCGCCAGCTTTTCGATCAGCCACTCCGCCAGGGCGTTTTTAAGATCCAGTGGGTAAAGTTTCCCGGTTTTGTAATCGTCAATCAGTTGTTGCTTTCTTTGGTATGTCACCTTGCCTCCATATCTTTCCGGTCGACAAACCGTAAATTCGCCTTCTTCCTCCCCCCAAAAAACCAAAGTCTCAACCCAGTTAATCAGCGGGTTTAGCTCAATTATCTCCGGCGGTCCGTATGCCTTTTTGATCTTTTCGCAAATTTCGTCCGGACTGTCGTGGACAAAAATGGCACTTTGTGGCTTTGACTTACTCATCTTCAGCGCTTCGCTGGCATTATCGTCTGCCGACACTGCCACCGTTTCTGGTGCCGCCAAACCGGCTATCAGGTTCTGGTGCACCGCCACCGGAGCAATTACCTGGTTGTTTGCGTCTTTTAAAGGGTTGATCCGCAACTTCTTTGCCACCTGTCTGGCGATAACATGGGCCTTTCTCTGATCCATTCCCGCGTGGGCGATATTAACCTGTAGGGTAAATATGTCGGCAACCTGCAGCGGCGGGNNATCCTGCCCCATTTGTTTACCCATTATTGATATTGATCTCAAGTTTCGGGAAAGAGTTATGTGCTTACCGACCTCCATAAATGTCTCCCAGTGTATCAGGTTATTCTCATACAAATTCTTTCCGGTAACAAAATCAACCTTGTCTTCGTTAACCCCGAAACATTTTAATGAAGCAATCAGTCCCTGCTTAAAATAATGCTCCGTCGCCCATCTTATATTTTCCCAGTCTCCGCCTAGTTTATTGTTTAAGTATGAATGAAAATCGGCCAAAAATATCTGGCATTTTATTCCGGCTTTCAAAAAGTCGGCAATTTTACCCATTGATATCAGCCCCGTTCCCAAATGCACCATCCCCGAAATTTCAAATCCGATATAATGCGTAAGTTTGGTATTGCTGGCCAAAAGTGCTTCTAAGTCCGCCTTTACCAGTAATTCCTGACAGTTGCGTCCGATGATTTTTACTTTTTCCTTGATTTCCATATCCATATTATTGCACGAATCACAGTCTTAAGCCGTCCTATTGCTTTTCTTTTCCGCCGCCTTACGGATATTAGCTTTTGCCCAGTCGGTGGTCACCAGTTCCAGCCAGTCATAACCGGCGTTGATTTTCTTACCGGCAAATATTTCCACCACGTCTCCGGTCTTAAGCTTGGTGCCGATTTTTGCCATTTTTTGGTTTATTTTTACTCCCTGGCAATGGTCCCCTAAATCCGTATGGATCCGGTAGGCGAAATCCAGGGCACTGCTGCCCGCCGGCAACTGTATAGTATCTCCCTTCGGCGTAAAAACATAAATAAACTCCTTTAACACGTTTATTTGGTAATTACGGATATTCTTTTTTCCAGCGCTTTGCCACTTTACTAAATTTCGCACCCACTCAATTCCTAATCCATCCGTCTCGCCTTTGTTCAGCTTATAAACAATATGTGACGCCGGGCCAAATTCGTCGAATTCGTGCATTTCTCTGGTTCTGATTTGGATTTCCACTGTCAGGTCATCTTTCCACTTAATTGTTGTTTGTATCGACCGGTAGCCGTTAGGTTTGGGGGATGATATGTAGTCGTCAAACTCGTCGGCCAAATAGTTGTATTTTGAGTGCAACAACCCCAGCACCGTATAACAGTCGCCGACGTTGTCGGTAATAATCCTGACTCCCACCCGGTCCTTGACCCTGTCTTCCCCCTTCTTTCTGATTTTCAGATAGGTGCTATACAGGCTTTTTATTCTCCCTTGTACTTCACAGTTGTTCAACCGGTTTACTTTAAGCATGTTTTCGATATCCATCCTTACCAAAGCCAAGGCTTTTGCCTCGCTTTTTGAAATTTTAGCCAGCATCTGTCTTAGCCTCTGGCACTCGTCAGGGTAGAGAATCTCAAAAGCGATGTCGTCGAGCCGTCGTTTAAAATAATGCAGTCCCACATACTCGGCCACTGGCGCATATATTCCCACTATCCTTTTGGCATACTTGATTCTCTTTTCCTCGGCAAGATATTCTATGGTCAAGCCGTTATGCAGTTTGTCTACGATCCGGATTATTAACACTCTCACGTCGTTTACCGACGAAAACAAAAACTTTCTAAAAACTGAAATGCTGGTTTGGTGCACCTCCATGCTCTTGGTTTTTTGCCTGATTTCTGTCAGCCCGTTAACCAGCAATGCGGTTTCTTCGTCAAACTCATCAGCAATCTGATCTAGGGTAATATTCGTGTCTTCCACGCAATCGTGAAGCAATGCGGCAAAAACCGATCGGTGTCCGATTCCCAGCTGTGCCACCACTTTCGCCACCCATACGGGGTGGGTAATAAAATCGTCCCCCGAAACCCGTTTTTGCCCCTGGTGTGCTTTATAGGCAAACTCGTAACACTTTTTTACCCTATCAGGATCAAGGCCGGTCTCCTTGGCGTATTTTTCCAATATCGGCCAATAATCTCCACCCTTTCCTTTAATTAACTCAAGGTCAAGTTCCATCTTGACTAATATCTTATCACTGCCCGCTGCTCTCAAAATAGGCAAAAACCAGCAATCTTTTCCAGGCCGTGCCGATTGGCCAGCAAGTTTGTAGAATCAACACCTCCTTGTCGTCTTCTTTATACTCCAGGTAACCAATCTCGTCTGCCTCGGCAATTAGCTGTTTATAGACTCTATATTTTCTATTTTGGCCGCCGTACTTAATCCAAACTTCGTCTCCGTCTCTTAGCTCGCCAAGCAAATAAAACACGGAATTCTTTCTCACCATACCGATACTTTGTTCGGTCGAGTGGGCAAAAATATATGTTAATGTCCCGTTTCCGCCGCCGGGCAGGCTGGTGCCTTCCGCTTGGGCCACATTATTTTCTGTCAACACTTTCTTGTATTCCCCCTCATTAAAAGGCGAAACGTCGGTAACCACCTTGGCAAAAGCTCCGATTTTTGGTATTTCCAGATTGTATTCTCCGTCGGTTGCCGGTAGGGGAGTGGGAGTTGGTGTTGGCGTTGGCAGCTCGTTGACATCGTTGGGTGTTGGCTCACCGGCCTCGGTAGGTATCGGTTTAGGCGCTATTGTCGGTGGATTGCTGGTTATTTCCTTGTGTGATTTGGCGTAGGCCAGATAATTGCCCATGGCCACAATCAAGGGATAATATAAATAAATAAAACCCGCCATTGCCGTCAAAAATAACAAATTACCAAGGTAAAAAAGCCACCTTTTCCACCCCGATGGATTGCTGTAAATAATTCCTTTTGGGTTCTTGATTTTAATCAGCCTTTTTTTTGGTGTCACCCTAAAAAAATCAATCATCAGCATATTCTAAACACTCCTGTTCGATTTGACAAAAGGCACCTGATGCCTTAACATTACCCCTATGGCAAAAGCAAGTCGCTCACTTTTCCAACAGGGCAACTTGTTTGGCGTCTACCAGCGCCACGGTAGTTTTGCCAAAAAAACTATTCGCCTCTCCAATTAAACTTTTCGGAGTCAACTAAATTTCCGAAAAGTTAAAAAGTTGAGAGGTTTTTTATTGTGTTAAACCAAAATGAATAAGACTTATTTGACCCAGGAAGGTCACCAGAAGCTTTTAAGTCAACTGCGAGACCTAAAAGACAAGCAAACCAGGTAGGTCACTCAACTCGAAGAAGTCGCCCAGCCCGACGAGTCTGGAGAAGATGGTCTGGCCACCCAGCTTAAGGAAGAGCTTGAAGTCGTCAACTCCCAGATTAACCAGATAGAGGAGACGGTTGAAGTTGCCGAAATCATTAGTGGCGAAATGCCAAAAAATGGTGCGGTCCAGGTTGGTTCGGTAGTTAAAGTCAAAATCTCCGGCAGTCCTGTCAAAGTCTTTAGCATCGTTAGCCATCTTGAAGCCGATCCAAGCCAGAACAAAATTTCCGATCAGTCGCCGCTTGGTCAGGCCCTCCTTGGCAAACGGATTGACGATCAGGTGGAGGTCGACGCCCCAGTGGGCAAAATAACCTACAAAATTGTTTCTATTCAGTAATCGGTGCTGATGATGTAAAATTTACCTATGTCATCAGAGTCCTTAAACGAGGTTCAAAAACAGCGACGCGAAAAACTCCAACAGCTTAAACAGCTGTCGGTTGATCCCTATCCCCAGCCAAACTTAAGTCGCAAACAAACAGCTGCTCAAGCCAGATCTTCAATCGGCCGCACTGTTCAGCTGGCAGGCCGTCTGATGTCGCTTCGCGGCCACGGCAAAATCCTTTTTGCCGATTTAATCGACCGCACCGGCAAAATACAGGTCCTTTTCCAGTCAAACGCCCTTGGCGAAAAGTTGTTTTCTCAAGTCAGGTTGTTGGATATTGGCGATATCTTTACCGTTAAGGGCAAAGTCATCCAAACCAAGGCCGGAGAAATTACCGTTGACGCCAAAAACTTTCAGATTTTGGCCAAAAATCTTCGTCCTCTTCCCGAAAAGTGGCATGGTTTAAAAGACATCGAAGAACGCTACCGCCAGCGCTATGTTGATCTGATTGTCAACCCCGAGTCGCGCCAGGTGTTTCTAACCCGGACAAAGATTCTCACCGAAATCCGTCAGTTTCTAGATAGACATGGGTTTATTGAGGTTGAAACGCCCATTTTACAGCCGATTTACGGCGGAGCTTCCGCCAAACCGTTTATAACTCGTCACAATGAACTCGACATGGACATGTATCTGCGTATCTCCGACGAACTCTACCTTAAGCGGCTGATCGTCGGCGGGCTGGAAAAGGTCTACGAAGTCAGCCGTGATTTCAGAAACGAAGGCGTTTCCCGTTTCCACAACCCCGAGTTCACCCAAATTGAATTTTACTGGGCCTATGTCGATTATGAAGAATTGATGAGGTTCACCGAAAAGCTTCTTGTTCATGTCCTCCAAAAAACCAAAGGTTCCCTCAAATTCGAGTTTCAAAATATTGGCCTCGATTTTACTCCCCCCTTTCCCCGCATCACTTTTCGCCAGGCGATTCTCAACCGCACCTCGATTGACATCGACCAGATAAAAACGGAAGACGAGTTTCGAAAAACCTTAAATACACACAAAATCAAGCTTGATCTAAGCGGAGTGGTCGGCTTGGGGGCGATGTTTGACCAGCTCTACAAAGAGTATGTCCGTCCTCATTTGGTCGGCCCGGTTTTTATTACCGACTATCCCTCTTCCATGATCGCCTTGGCTAAAAAGAAAGCTTCTGAACCTTCAAAAATCGCCTCTTTCCAGTTGCTTGCCTGTGGCACCGAACTGCTCAAGGCTTACAACGAGCTTAACGACCCCCAGGATCAACACCAACGCTGGCTGGATGAGGAAGACCTGGCCAAAAAAGGTTCTGAAACCGCCATGCAAATGGATCACGACTATATTCGTGCCCTGGAATACGGCATGCCGCCGACTGCCGGCTGGGGTATGGGTATTGACCGGCTGACCCAATTTATCACCAACCAGTCAACCATCAAAGACACCATCCTCTTTCCGGCGATGAGGAACCAATAATTAAATCTATTATTAAATGACCTACGATCGCGACAAATATCTCGAGGCTGTCCGGTCTTCCCTTGAGACCAATATCTTCTACCACTCCCTAGCCCTCGAAGCCTGTATGGGCGGGATCTACGATTACCTTTCTTCCCAAGGCACGCTTTTGCCTTCGGAACCGCCAAAAGACGATTGGAAGCTGGCCGGGTTAATCCACGACATTGATTACGCCGGCCAATACAAAGATCTCCATCCCTCTCAAACCCGGCAGGCGTTATCGGCCCATCAGCTTAAGGTCAGCGATACTGTGTTTGATATTGTTCGAGCCCATGGCTGGCATAACCCCGGCGGCATCAAGCCCTCCACCCAGTCACAATGGGCGATTTTCTGCGCCGACTCTCTGACTGGCTTGATTGTTGCCGTTGCCCTTGTTTATCCCACCAAAAAGCTTGCCGACGTCAAACTTTCTTCCATTCTTAAACGTTTCCATAAAGAACCCCGCTTTGCCGCCGGCACCCGCCGTGACGAGGTGGCTCTTTGCCAAAATCCCGACACCCTCAACATTCCCTTGGATAAATTTATCGAAATCTGCCTTTCTTCGATGCAATCAATTGCCGACAATATTGGCCTATAACCACCATCTCGGTAATTCTACGGTAAAAATCGTCCGTCTTTTCTGTTAGAATACTTCCATCATGCTTGATCTGAATTTGATCAGAAGTAACCCCGAAGTTGTCCGCCAGTCTCTTGTCGATCGTCAAAAAAAACCTGAAATTCTCGATCAAATTCTTCAGATAGAAAAAGATATCAAACCGCTTCGTCTCCAGATTGAAGACCTTCGTGCCAGGCAAAACCAGATCACCCGTCAGCTAAAAGGCAAGCCTACCCCCGAGCAACTACAGCAGGCTTCGGTCTACAAAAACCAGCTGAAGGAACTTGAGGCCAAATACCAACAACTCGAATCAAGCCAGCTGGCCATGGTCGAGGAAATTCCCAACATCCCCGCCTCCGATGTCCCAATCGGCAAAGACGACACTCAAAACGTAATCATCAAAACTGTCGGTAGTCCCACCAGCTTCGACTTCCCGCCCCTTGACCATGTTGATCTTGGTGAAAAGCTCGATATCATCGACGTCAAAAAAGCCGGTGAGCTCTGCGGGTCACGTTTTGGTTATTTCAAAAACCAGGCCGCTGTCCTCGAAATGTCTTTGATGTTTTATGCCTTCAAAAAGCTTACCAATAAGGGCTTTATTGGTATGGTCCCTCCGGCCATGATCAAGAGCAAAACCGAGTGGGGTTGTGGTTACGCCTCCAACAAGAACCTTTTCAACGCCTATTATTCCATCCCCGAAGACGACCTTATCTTTATCTGTAGCTCCGAACACGCCGTTGTCCCTTATCACAGTAACGAAATTCTCTCGGCTGATTCTTTGCCCAAAAAGTATGTTAATTTTTCACCCTGTTTCCGTCGCGAAGCCGGCGCCTATGGCAAAGACACCCGTGGCCTTTTCCGCGTTCACTTCTTCAACAAGGTCGAAATGAACGTCTTTACCACCCCAGACAATGATGTTTCCGACGCCATGTGTCAGGAGATGCTGGCCAGCGAGGAAGAGTTAATGCAGGAGCTTGGTCTTCCTTATCAGGTTGTCAATTGTTGTACTGGTGATCTTCCCCAACCGAACCGTCGTATGTTTGATATCAACACCTGGTTCCCTGGCCAGAATTGTTATCGTGAAACCCAATCATGCAGTAACTGCACCGACTATCAGGCCAGGCGCCTTAACACCAAGGTCAAAATCAATAACCAGAATCAGTTTGTTCACATTCTCAACGCCACCCTTGTTACCGATCGCGCCGTCCTGGCTATTCTCGAAAACTTCCAACAAAAAGATGGCAGTGTCAAGATTCCTCCAGTTCTGGTCCCATACACCGGATTCGATTCTATTCAACCAACTAAGCCCTAGAGGAGCCACCCTTTTCCGGCATTCGGCTAACCCCGGGTGCCGGAGATCGGTTTTTTTACCTCTCTTTGGCTAGTCTCTTAATTCGCTATAATAAAGCCTATGCTCTCTCTTCTCAAAGGAATTTTTGACGATAATGCCAAGCGGATCAAGTCATACCGCCCCGTTATCGATCAGATAAACCACCTTGAACCGGAAATCTCCGCCCTTTCGAACGAAGCGCTTTCAGCCGAAACTGCCCTTTTTAAGGACCAGCTGTCTCAAGGCAAAAAACTCGACGACATTCTTCCCAGGGCTTTTGCCGTTGTTCGCGAATCCATCAAACGGGCCGTTGGTGAAAGGGCTTATGATGTCCAGCTTATGTCGGCAATTACCCTTCATCATGGCGCTATTGCCGAACAGCGAACCGGTGAAGGCAAGACCCACTCTGTGGTTTTTGCCGCTTACCTGAACGCCCTTACTGGCCATGGCGTCCATATTGTCACCCCAAACGATTATTTAAGCCGTGTTGGTGCTGGCTGGTATCCCAAGGCTATTCATCAACTTGGCCTAACTATCGGCTGTATCGTCCATGATCAATCCTTTGTTTATGATCCTTCATACACCGACCCCAACGAAAAAGTCGATGACCGTCTAGCCCATTTTCGCCCCGTCACCAGACAGCAAGCTTATCAGGCCGATATCACCTATGGCACCAACAATGAATTCGGATTTGACTACCTTCGAGATCATATGGTTTCATCTTTTGCCGAGAAGGTCCAGAGGGAGCACCATTTTGCCGTTGTCGACGAGGTCGATTTTGTCTTAATCGACGAAGCCCGGACTCCGTTGATTATCTCCTCGCCCAACAATCAACCGGTCGACAAGTATTACCGTTTTGCCCAAATTGCCTCTACTCTTCAGCCCACTGATTACGTTATTGACGAAAAGTCACGCTCTGCCACCCTTTCTGAATACGGCATCCGTAAGGTCGAAAGAATTTTAAACGTCAAAAATCTCTATGAAGAGTCTTTTGAGACTATCCACTACATCGAAAATGCCATCAAGGCGATGGCCATCTTCCACAAGGACAAAGATTACGTCGTCAAAGATAATGAAGTCGTTATTGTTGACGAATTTACCGGCCGGTTAATGTTTGGCCGCCGCTGGTCAGATGGCCTGCATCAGGCGGTCGAAGCCAAAGAAGGCGTCACTGTTCAGCGTGAATCGCAAACCTGGGCGACTATTACCTTTCAAAATTACTTTCGTCTTTATCAAAAACTCGCCGGCATGACAGGCACCGCCGCCACTGAAGCCGAAGAGTTCAAGAAAATCTACGACCTTGACGTTGTTGTCATTCCCACCCACCGTCCGGTCGTCAGAAATGATGGTCAGGATTTGATTTTCAAAACCCAGCGGGCAAAATATGCCGCCCTGGCCACCCAGGTCGAAGAACTGCACCGTCGTGGCCAGCCGGTTTTGATTGGCACCACCTCTATCGAAAAAAACGAAATAGTTTCTTCGCTCCTTTCCAAAAAAGGTATCCCTCATCAGGTATTAAACGCCAAAAACCACCGCTCTGAAGCTGAAATTATCTCCAAAGCTGGAAAAAAGGGATCAGTTACTGTTGCCACCAACATGGCCGGCAGGGGAGTCGATATTATTCTTGGGGGCCCCAAAAACCCCGACAACATTGAAACCTGGCAAAAAGACCACCAGGAGGTTATCAATCTGGGCGGCCTTTATGTTATTGGCACCGAGCGTCACGAATCGCGGCGCATCGACAACCAGCTTCGCGGCCGCTCCGGGCGTCAGGGTGATCCGGGCTTTAGCCAGTTTTATGTCGCCCTCGACGACGATCTGATGAGAATTTTTGGTGGTGACCGGATTTCCGGCCTGATGACAAAATTCAATATGCCCGACGATGTTCCTCTTGCCCACCCGCTTGTCAGTCGCGTTCTCGAACAGATCCAGGTCAAGGTCGAAGGTTACAATTTTGATATCCGCAAAAACCTGGTCGAATACGACGATGTCATCAATAAGCAGCGGCAAATCATCTATTCTCTCCGCGACAAAACTCTCCTTAATTCCCAAAGCGACTCCGAAGCCAACCTTACCGAAGCTCTAGACATTCTTTCCGGCCAGCTAAAACAGATTATCCGGCTTAATACCGATCAATTAGGTGCTCTTGATAGTCAAAAGGTGGTTTTGGAGCTTTCCGAAATCCTTCCTTTTGATGATTCCACTCGCAACGCCGTTAAGTCCGGCCTCGACAAAGCCGACGACAAACTTTCGTTTTTGGAAGATATCGTCCGCCAAAGCTGGCGATCAAGAGTCGAACTTTTTGGACAGCAGTTGGCAAATTCGATTATTACCTACAGCATTATTTCTACCCTCGACCCGCTCTGGGTGGAACACTTGACCGCCCTTGACGACTTGCGTGACGGTGTTCGTTTCCGCGGCTACGCCCAAAAAGATCCGCTTGTCGAATATCGCAAAGAAGGCTACGAAATGTTTCAAGAACTTATGGGTAAATATCGCTACAATCTCGCCCGAAAAATCTTCCGGCTCGAACCGGTTCCTCTAACTCAATCCGCCCCCTCGTCCGTCGAAGAGAAAAGGGGAGAAATCGTCCCCTCGTCTTCTGACTCTGCCGCTTCCACCCCCAAGCCAGTTTCTTCTGTCCAGCATTCTTCTCCAGGCAGAAATGATCTCTGCCCTTGTGGCTCCGGCAAAAAATATAAAAAATGCTGCTATCCTAAATTTGGATGACGGCCCGCACTCACGATCTTTTTGCTCTTACCTCCCTGGTTGCTTGTGCCAGTTTTTCTGCCCCCACCAAATTGACTGTTATCAGTCTTTTTGTCATTCTTGTTGCCAATATCGTTGGTGCCTGCCTTCCCGACCTTGATCAGGCCACCAACCGTCTTTGGGATATGTTGCCCGCCGGCAATCTCATCGGCCGGTTGTTACGCCGTCTTTTTCTCTCTCATCGCACCTTATCCCATTCCTTCTTGGGTTTTTACCTTATTCATCGGCTGTCATCCCTCATCCTTCCCCAGCTACTCAACCCGCAATTTATTAATATTGATCTAATATATTACTCCCTTCTTATTGGCTTTATCTCTCACCTTTTCCTTGATTTTCTAACCGAAGAGGGCATCCCTCTCTTCTTTCCTCTTAAGCTAAAAATAGGCTTTCCTCCGATCCGTCCCTGGCGGATCAAAACTGGCGGCTGGTTTGAAAAATATGTCATCTTTTTGTCTGTGGCCGTCATCTTTCTTTACCTTGTTGCTAACCGCTACCGTCAAATCCTCGCCTGGTTTATCTAGCATCCTGCTTAAAGGGCTATCATAAGTTAAAATAACAACAGTGCTATCATCAATCTCCTCAAAAATCTCCCGTCTGATAGAACAATCCGATTCTGTTCTACTTCATCTCCATCCTTCTCCTGACGGTGATTCCATCGGCTCTACCCTTGCTTTTTACCATTATCTTCAGTCTCTGAATAAACGGGTCGACTTGATTCGGGGTGATTCTGACTCTCCTCAAAATTTTTCTACCCTTCCGGGCTTTGAGCAGATTATTCCCAAAAACTATTTCCAAATCGACCCGTCGTCTTATCAGCTGTTTATCATTTGCGACACCTCTTCCCTTAACCAAATCTCGAAACTTCAGGAGGTCACCATTCCTTCTGGCCTTCAAACCATCAATATCGACCACCATGCCACCAACTCTCTTTCTGCCGATGTTAATCTCGTCGATACTTCTTCCCCTTCTACCTGCCAGATCGTCTATCAGCTTTTCAGGAAATTGAAAATTACCATTACTCCACAAATTGCCATTAACCTTTTTGTCGGCCTATACACCGACAGCCTGTTTAAATACTCCAAAACCTCTTCAAAGACTTTTCAGGCTGCCGCCTTTCTGACCAAAATCTGCCCAAATTTCCCGCAAATCATCTTTAATATCGAAAACAACAGCGAACCTGAACAATTGAAGTTTCGCGGGCTTGCCCTAACCAAAATAGAAAATTACTTCGGTGGCAAGCTGGCTATTTCGGTAGTCAGCCATCAGCATTTGCTCAAAAACCGCATCAGTCGTCGTCACACCGAAAAGGCCGACATTTCAAATCTTCTCAAGTCGGTCGTCGGTTGGGATATTGGCGCCAGCCTGGTCGAAAACGAACCGGGCATCTGTAATTTAAGTATGAGAACCCGCGACCCGCAAAAATACGACCTTAGCCAGATATGCTCGGCCACTGGTTTTGGCGGCGGCCACCCGGCAGCCGCTGGCGCCACCATCTATCAAAATATCCAAAAGGCCAAGCAAACTCTTCTGACTATCATCAGCCACCTACACCCCGAACTTGGCCAGCCTTAATCACTATGAGAACAGTCTTTCTTCTCCTCTTAGCTATCTCTTCAACTCTAGTCTTTATTCGCTTTCGGCCATCACCTCCCGTCCTGCCCCCAAGCCAAACTACCGCCACCCGGCCCCAAACCGCTCCAACTCCTCATTCCACTCCCACCCTACCTCCTTCCCATTTGATCAAAACCGCCTTTATTCCCCAGGCGCCCGAAAAAAATTGGCAGCAGCCTTGGCAAGATGCCTGCGAAGAGGCGGCTCTGTTGACCGTCCACTATTACTATCAAAATCTTAGTCCCGACACTCCAACCATTGTTGCCGATGTTAACCGCCTTCTTGAATTCGAAAAACAACTTTCTTTTTCCAAAGACGTTAGTCTAAGTCAGCTGGCGACTGTCTCCTCTAAACTGGCAAACTATCGGCCAGCCGTAGTTTCCAACCCCGATATCTATACCATCAAACAATATCTCACTCAAAATGTTCNNCCGTCATTGTTCCGGCCAATGGTAAAACTCTCTACCGTGAAAATCGGCATTTTTCTAACGGCGGCCCCTGGTATCATTATTTAGTCGTTCTCGGCTATGATGACAAAAAACAGAAATTTACTGTTCACGATGTTGGCACCCAGCATGGAGCCTATTTTCAATACTCATACCGCCTGCTGATGGATGCCATTCACGACTGGCCCCCAACCGGTATCAAAGAAGAAATTGATCATGGGGATAAAAATATTCTGGTTTTGATAAAATAGTCCATGTCCAAAAAATACCTGATTCCCTGTCTACTAACCCTGTCCATCTCCATTCTCCTTTCTTCATGCAGTCTCAATAGACCCTTCGACAACGACCCCATTAACCTGCCCGAAAATTCCGTCCCTACTCCAAAGTCAGCCTCTTCGTCCAGTCCTTCTCCAAAAGTCACCCCCGGCAATTCGGTTGTCGCCATCAAAACTAAATACGGTCAGATTGTTTTAAGCCTCTTCGACCAACAGGCGCCAAATACGGTCAAAAACTTTCTCCAAAAGTCCAGGTCGGGTTTTTATCATAATCTCAAATTTCACCGGGTAGTCGACGGTTTTGTTGTTCAGGGTGGCGACCCTCAAGGCACTGGCCAGGGCGGTGGCACTATTGCCTCTGAACTCAACCAAATTCCTTTCAAACGTGGCTCCCTCGGTTTGGCTCGCCTGCCCGACAGCAAGGAAGTCTCCAACGATAGCCAATTCTTTATCTGTCTTACCGATGTCGGCTGCTCGCAGTTAAAAGGGGATTACGTCAACTTTGGCGAAGTCATTTCCGGTCTTGAGGTTCTGGATCAAATCAAGCAGGGTGACCTTATCCTCGAAATAACCCAAGATACCAAATAATGAAAAAAATCCTCTATCTTTTTATCGTTGTCAGCGTCTTCTACCTTTTCTATCGCCAGCTGACCGCTAAATCGTCTCCTCCTGCCTCCGCCTCTTGTCAGCCCGACATGATTGTTTATTGGGGTGAGGGTTGTTCGCACTGTGAAGTCGTCAAGGACTATGTGAACAACAATCCGCCAAAAGACTATTGTCTGATCTTTAAGGAAGTCTTTAAAGATCAACAAAATTTTTCCGAAATGAAAAAATCTCTTTCTGATTGTCCCGAATACGCCTCCGCTGACCAAGTCGGCGTTCCCTTGGCTTTTTTGACTCGTGAAAAAAAATGCCTCCTTGGTGACCAGCCGATTATTGATCATCTTTCTTCGCTAATTCAGGATAATTCCAAGTGATACAATATTTTTGTGGCCAAAAAGCTTAAGCATAAGGATTTTAAGTTTACCCTCTCCCATCTTCTTCGCCTGACTGTTTTTTCTACGATCGTTTACTTGCTCATCAACTATTTAAGTACTGCCCGCTTTCGTCCAAATATTCTCGACCCGACCGTTTTGGGTGAAGTTGACCAAAACCCTCCTGTCCTTCGCGATCTTTTGCAACAGGCCTACGACCGTTTACCCGCTAAGTATCGTGATAAAATTGATCTGATAAATTTTTTTGGACAAAATTCTCCTGCCGCTTCCACAGCCGGCGAAGTCCAAAAACAGCTGAAAGGGTTCCCTGGAGAGCAAATTAAACAACTCCAGAAATATTTACTCGATAGACTATACCAGGATATGATCAAAAAAATTAATCTTGCCAACTGAATATGCCTAACCTAGACCAATCGCGCCAAAGGCTAAACCAGATCAATCAGAAGCTCCGCCTTGCTGACAAACAGCAACGCCTGGTTGTCCTTAAGTCTCAATCCCAGGCTCCCGACTTTTGGCAGAATACCCAATCGGCTCAAAGCGTCATGCAGGAAATTTCCGACATTGAGCAGGAGCTGTCTCTCTCTGAAAAAATCAGCCGGGACATCGCTTCTCTTGCCGAACTTGGCGAGATGATAAGCTCGTCTTCTGACGCTTCCCTTCAATCCGAGTTTGAGGGCAGTTGCCGGCAATTAAACCAACTGCTTGATCAATTGGAGCTAAAGACTTTTCTCTCCGGCAAATACGACCCAGGTGTTGCCATCTTCTCTATCCATGCTGGCCAGGGTGGTACCGAGGCCATGGACTGGTCGCAAATTTTACTCCGTATGTATCTTAAATATTTTGACCAAAAAAAGTGGCGCTATGAGCTAATCGACCAAGCCGCCGGAGAAGAAGCAGGGATTAAGTCTGCTTACTTGAAAGTTTCTGCTCCCTACGCCTTTGGCTACCTCAAGCGTGAGGCTGGAGTTCACCGACTTGTTCGACTTTCTCCGTTTAATGCCGACAATCTTCGACAAACGTCTTTTGCCAAGGTTGAGGTGGTACCGGTTATTGCCGACAACGAAGAAATTGAAATCAACCCTGAAGAGATTGAATTCTCTGCCTATCGTGCCGGTGGCCATGGTGGCCAGAACGTCAACAAAGTCAGCACCGCTGTCCGGCTGGTCCACAAACCCACCGGCATCGTCGTCAGCTCTCAAAGCCAACGTTCGCAGGAGCAAAACCGTCTTTTAGCCCTTGAAGTTCTAAGGTCTAAAATTTGGGCGATTAAGCAAGCGGAAAAAGATCAGGAAGCCAAAGAAATCAAAGGCGAAAACATCGTCGCCGGTTGGGGCAGACAGATCAGGTCTTATGTTCTCCATCCCTACAAGCTGGTCAAGGATCTGCGGACAAAATACGAAACTTCCGACACTGTTGGTGTTCTCAATGGTAACCTGGATCCGTTTATTGAGGCCGAAATAAAACTACCCTAATGTCAGACAAAAAACTGCCCGATATTCGAAAAATTATCATCCCGATTTTCCTCTCCCTCGCCGCGGCCTTAGCCCTTTTTTTAGTCGTTGCTTTTTATTACCTTGCAGATTTTTCAAAAAAAACCGGCCATAACCCTCAATACTTTTTAGGCCTGGCCATCGGGGCTTACCGTCAATCAAAACAATTGCCATCCCAAAATTTTATTATCCTTGGCCTGGAGAAGCGTGACGATTGGCTTGAAAAAACCGAAACCACCGACACCATAATCTTTTTATCCTTGCGTCCTCAACAGTCACAAATAAAAATGCTTTCTATCCCTCGCGACTTATGGCTTCACCCCATCGAAGCCAAGGTCAATCAGGTTTATCCCCGTTCCCTGAAAGACCAGTCAGTTGACTACCAGTATATTAAAGACAACTTTAGCCAACTTACCGGCCAGATCATTGATCACGTCGTCATCCTCGAGACCAGAAATCTTGCCGACTTAGTCGATATCATCGGCGGGGTAGACGTGTTTCTCGAAAAGGGTTTTGCCGACAAGCAGTATCCCAACCCTGAATATATCGCCAACCCGGGCCCGGGTGTTCCGATATACATTACGATTGAATTTCCCTCCGGCCTGGTACATATCGACAAAAACAATCTCCCTCCTTTTGTCCGCTCCCGAAAAGGCTCTGACTCTGCCCTTAATGGTGGCACCGACCTGGGGCGGATCAAAAGGCAACAGCTCCTCTTCGAAGCTATTCTGGATCGTCTTACCCAAAAACAGTTTCTTCTTGATACCCAAAACCTTGCCAATCTATACAATTATTTTCACCAGCAAATCAAGACCACCCTGTCCGACAATGACATTGCCGCCATTATTCTCGCCGTTTTTTCCCGGGGCAACTTGCCCTCCATCAGCAAATTCGAGCTACCCGTTGGTGATACCCCCAAAACTGGCCTTATCTACCACCCCGAACCTCTTTATCATCTTCAATGGGTATTTTTACCTTCCGATCCGACTTACCAGCAAATACACCATTTCGTCTCCGAAAACCTAAATGATTAAACCTTCCCGTTCCAGAAACGTCCAGATCGATAAATACCTGTCGGTTCACGTCGTCCGAATTAGTCGAATCCTACGATTCGTCGACTCCTTAAAACTTCCCCCAAAATCAAAAGCCCTAGATGTTGGTTGCTATCCGCCCCTTATTTTTAATAGTCTTCGTCAACGGCATTTCGACACCAGCGGAGTAACTCATTTTGGCCGTTCGGACAAATCCAAAAAAATCTACCTTGTCAATATCGACGTCAACCCGTTGCCTTTCCCTGACGGTTTTTTCGATTTGGTTATTTTTACCGAGATTATCGAACACCTCACTAACCCCTTTTTCGCCTTGTCAGAAATCCGCCGAGTGCTAAAACCCGGCGGCTGGCTACTCATCACTACCCCAAACGTCAGCCGAAGCCAAAATGTCATCAAGCTTATATTCAATAAAAACATATATCCCGACTTAAACCAGATCAAGCAGACCAGTATCACTGACCAAACTATTTACCATCGGCATAATCGCGAATATACCGTCAAAGAAATCGCCGATCTTGTTTCTTCTCAAGGCCTAAGGGTGGTCAGATTAGATACCTTCGTCTCTTACACCCCCTTCCGGCGCAAAAATCAACACGACCCATTCCATCTTCGTTTCATCAAAACAGCCAACTATTTGATTATGCTCGTCTTTCCGCATTTACGGGATACCATCTTTCTTGCTGCCGTCAAATAATCTTGGCATTTTGTTATACTGAACCATTATCAGGTTATTTACTCCCATATGGATATTCCTAACTTAACCCAAACCAACCAGCCCCTAAACAAAAAACCGGTTTCTCTACCGATTGTTGTCGCCCTGGTCGTCGCTGGCGTCTCTGTCGGCTATCTCACTTCTCGTCTCCAGGCCGGCCAATCGACTGCCGACAGCCCGAGTGCCCAAAAACTTACCCCGATCTCTTCCGAAGAAATTAAAACCAAATCCGACATTCAAGTCGGCCAGCTCTACGGCGACATCAAAAAGAATTTTAAAGATACTGCCATCGGCACCGTCGAAAAGGGCAGCATTAACGGTGAAGGCACCCACATTTTAAACCGTGAAGGCGGCATCACCCAGCGGGCCGCCCTAACCTCTTCAGTGGTTGACCTCGATCTCTTTGTCGGCAAAAAAGTCGAGGTTAAGGGTGAAACCAACGCCTCAAACAAAGCCGCTTGGCTGCTCGATGTCGGCAGCGTTAAGGTTCTCGAGTAGGATGAATATTAAGTTTAATAATGTCACCAAAAAATACGGCATAATTGTTGCCGTCTCCCAAATCACTTTTGAAGTGAAATCGGGTGAGTTTGTCTTCATTGCCGGCCCGTCGGGTGCGGGCAAAACCACCCTTCTTCGTCTCATCCTCTCTCAAACCAAACCTACTTCCGGAACTTTGGAGATCGGCAATGTCGACCTTGGTCAATCCAAAAAACATCAGTTGGAGAAAATTAGAAAAAAAATCGGCGTTATTTATCAGGATTACCAACTTATTCCCGACAAAACTATTGAAGAAAACATTGCTCTTGCCCTTGATATCGTTTCTTATCCCAAAAAAAATCTTCATCACCAGATCGACGAGGTGATCAGAAAAGTCAATCTTACCACCCGTCGTTTTCTTTATCCCTCACAGCTTTCTGGCGGTGAATTGCAACGGGCGTCGCTGGCTCGAGCTCTGGCCATCGATCCGGCAATTATTCTTGCTGACGAACCAACCGGCAACCTTGATTTGGAAAACACTTGGCGACTGATTAAACTCCTGAAAGACATCAATCAAACCACCAAGACCACCATTATTATGACCACTCACAATTCTGACATTATTGACTCGCTGGACAAAAGGGTTATCTTTTTAAGAGATGGCATGGTCGAAAAAGAAATAAACCATCAACAAAAACAATGATCACTCCCGCCAAAACCGCCTGGCATCACATTCGTCGTTCTCCTTTCCAAAGTCTTTTAGCCGTCTTGATCATGACCATCGCCTTTTTCACCCTCTCCTCATTCTCCATCGTCAGCCGAGGACTTTCTTCTGTTCTGGCTTATTTTGAAACCAAACCCGAAATTACCATCTTTCTTAAAGATGGCCTTGATCGTCCAACCGTCGAAAATCTTCAAAAGGAGCTTCTCAACTACAACGGCGTCCGCGAAATCAAATATATTTCCAAAGAAAAAGCCCTGTCTATCTACAAAGAGCAAAACAAAGACAACCCCCTGCTCACCGAAATGGTTACTGCCAGTATTCTCCCCGCCTCCTTTGAGGTCTCCGTCTCCGACCCAAAAGTGCTTCAACAAATTGCTCAAAATTTCAGCGCCAAGGCCAGCCAGATTGATGAAATTATCTACCAAAAGGACGTCATTGCTTCTCTTTTAAACTGGACAAATATCATCCGTAAAAGTGGCTATCTTGCCGTTACCCTCATCTCCGCCTTCGCCTTTTTGGTGGTTGCCGCCATTATCGGTATGAAAGTCACCAGCCGTAAAGAAGAAATTCGCATTAGTCGTTTGCTCGGCGCCTCCAAATTCTATGTTCAAAAACCCTTTCTTCTTGAAGGCGTTTTTTTTGGCCTTGTCGGTAGTTTTATTGGCACTGTCTCTGCCGTCGCCATCGGCCTCTATTTTCGGGAAAAAATTAATCTCTTTTTTCAGCCCATTGAATTTATTGCCCTTACCCCCGATTTTTATCTGCTAATCGTTCTTTTGGCCATGAGCCTCGGTCTTATTTTGGGATATTTTGCCAGCTGGTTTAGTGTCAGAAGATATATTAAATTTTAAATCTACATGACCTGCCTTTTGCGGGTAGTCTTCTTCCTGTTGCTGCTATTTCTACCGGCTTATCCTATGTATGCTCAAGATGCTGTTGGTGACTTGGAATCAAAAATTCGTGAATACACCGAAAAATTAAACCAGCTCTCCCAGGCCAAAGACACTCTGGCAAACCAACTAAAGATCATTAGCTCCCAGATAGATCTGACTATCCTCAAGATTTCCCAAACTGAAAACCAGATCAGGATTCTTGAGGAAGAAATTGCCAGCCTTACCATCAAAATAAACGACCTTGATGTCAAGCTAAACCAAATATCATCCCTGTTTATCCAGCAAGTTGTTCAGTCCTACAAATTGGGAAAAAGAATGCCTCATCTGGTAACTCTGCTTAAGGGAAACTTCAACGGATTTTTCGAACATTATCGATATTCTTCCCTCATCCAGAAAAATTTTCAAGACACTCTCCTTAACATGGAATTCGTCCGCACCAACTACAACAGCCAAAAAGAACAAAAAGCTAAAAAACAGCAGGATCTGGAAATTCTACAAAAACAACTTTCCGAACAAAAAAACAGTCTCGCCAAGCAGAAAGACAGCAAGTCAAACCTGCTGGCGATTACCAAAAACGACGAAAGCCGATATCAACAGCTAAAAAAGGCAGCCGAAGACGAACTGAACTCTCTTTTGAAAGCCAAGTTTGTTGGCAGTCGCCAGGTGGCCAAGGGTGAAGCCTTGGGATCAATGGGTAATACCGGTTACTCCTTCGGCGACCACCTCCACTTTGGTCTTTACCAGCTTTCCGAAGACAAAGTTAACGAGTGGTCTTATACCAACGACGTTGATCCGTTTCCTTATATTGCCTCTCATCGTTGGCCGATGGATGATTTGAATATCCTCGACAATGGTCAGTGCAAAGAAGGGGGGAGTATTACCCAATGTCGCGGTCACACCCGCTATTCTTATCTCTATGCCGATAAATTCCACCATGGAATCGATATGGTTTCCTCGAACAAAACCATTCGTGCCGTCAATGAAGGCACAGCCTATTTCTTTCGCAATCCGTCAAGCAGTCTCGGCAATCACGTCAAACTTTTTCATCCCGACGGCCACATGACCCTCTATCTTCACCTTCAGTAGCCCCTGGCGGCCTTCCTCAAGCCAAAAGCCACGATAGCTACAGTCAGTGTCAACACCGATCCGCCAACCATATCTTCCCAACCGGTCACTGGCACGATCTTTTTGGCCACAAAAAACGAGGCCTCGTCTTTATCTGTCAGCTCGGCAACTTTAACTTCAACAGTGTTCACCCTTTTTTCATACTTGCTCTCTGTATCTGTCAGCCCGACTATTCTTGCCCTTATGTAATATTGTTTACTTTCGCCTTTATCCAGCTTTTCAATTGTCCAACTGATTTGGTTATTCTCGCGGTTATATTGACCCGGATAAAAAATAAGCGACAAGTTTGACGGTAATACATCTGTCACTTTAAAATCCTTGAGTTGGTTTTGGCTGTTGTTTTCTACCTTAATCTGAAACTCAACAATATCACCATCCACAAACACCTTGGTTGAGGTCGGGATGTTATCCATAAAGCTATCACTATAAACGTGGCGCAACTTTTTGTCGACCGTAATCTTATTCTTGGTTTCACCCTGTGAATAATACTGACCATAAGCCGCTACCGGACGGCAAAAAGCCATTCCGACCAATAGGGCAGATATACCTAAAGAAAAGACTAGTTTATTATTTTTTATCATTTTAAAATGATCTTAATAATTTAGATTACAGGATATTATATCTCTAATTTCCCAAATGTCAATAGATTTGCCTTAAAAAACAACGGTAGTATATACTAACCATATGAAAAACACCCCGCTTCCCAACCTCTCCGTCTTCTTTCCCTGCTACAACGAAGAAAAGAATATCGAAAATACCGTCAATAAAGCTCTCCCAATCATTAAGCAGATTGCCAAAAATTGGGAGATTATTCTCGTCAATGACGGCTCCAAGGATCAAACCGCCCAAAAACTTGAAAAAATCAAATCCCGCCACCCCAAAAACATAACAATTATTACCCACAATCCCAACCGAGGCTACGGCGCCGCCCTAAAAAGCGGTTTTTACAACTCCAAGTATGAATGGATAGTTTTTACCGATGCCGACGGCCAATTCGACTTCAATGATATTCACAACCTTATCAAAAAACAACGCCAAACCAACGCTGATCTCGTTGTCGGCTACTACCTGAAAAGAAAGGTGGCTGGCGTTCGGATTCTGGGCTCAAAACTATGGCAGCTGGCGGTTTTTATTCTTTTCGGCCTAAAAGTTAGAGACATTGACTGTGGATTTAAGCTAATTCGCAAAAAAGTTATTGATACCATCCCCAAACTGACATCGGAACGCGGGCCATTTATCACCAGCGAATTCTTGATCTTTGCTCAAAAATATAAGTTTAAAATAGTTGAAACCGGTGTCCATCACTTTAGCCGTCAGGCTGGCGAGGCTACGGGCGCCAAACTGAACGTCATCCTTTCCGGCTTTAAGGATCTCTTTAAGCTCTGGTATCAAATCCAGATTAAACAAGTATATTCCCAGTGACGTCCTCTTTCCGTCGTCTTCCATTAGTTTTTATTCTTGTTTTGGCAGCCTTCCTAAGGCTCTACAAGATCGGCGATTATGCTGAATATCTGGGAGATCAGGGACGTGATATGATTATCGTCCGCGACTTTATCGTTAACGGCAACCTGTTTTTTATCGGCCCTCAAACCAGTATTGGCAACATGTATCTTGGCCCTTTTTACTATTATTTTATGTTGCCTTTTTTGTATTTAAGCTATCCCAATCCCATTGGGCCAGTTTATGCCGTGGCCGCCCTGAGTGTAATTACTGTTGCCTTGATTTACTTGATTACTAAGAAAATTTTTAATCAAAAAATGGCTATTCTAGCTACCATTTTCTTTGCTCTTTCACACATCACGGTTGAGCTGGCACGTTTTAGCTGGAACCCCAATCCAGCTCCTTTTTTTTCATTGTTAATGTTTTATTTTTCTTATCTGGCAGTCAAAAAAGACAGTCGTTATTGGCTACTGGTTAGTGTCATGTTTAGTATCTTGGCACAATTACACTATGTGGCCTTACTGTCTTTGGCTGGTGCTGGAGTCTTTTTTCTTCTCCATTTACCAAAGAAGACAAAAAAGAAAGATCGCCAAAAATTATTGAAATATACTGTTTTATCAATTTTATTATTTCTCCTCTCACTTACTCCACTCATTTTATTTGACTGGAAACACGACTGGCGCAATGTTCAGGCATTTACCAATATTATTACTAAAGAACAAAGTTTTGACTTACAAAGAAAAACTGATCGTCAGGGTTTGGAAACGATTATTAAATTCTTTACAGTTGATCTAAGGAGACAAAGTAAAAAGGTTTTATTTGATAGCACTTTTGGTGATCTGGGTATTAATAACTTGTTTTTTTACCTGACTTTACTATTTGTGCTTGTTTATCTAATTAAAAATAGAAAGAAGCTACCAACGAGCGAGCAATTGCTTTTTAGCTACTTATTAACTGGTTTGTTTGGTCTCAGTTTATATCAACACGAGGTTTATACCCATTACTACGCCTATCTTTTACCAATGATTTATATTTTTTATGCTTGGCTATTAAGTAAAATTAAACCTAAAGGTTTATTTTATGTAATTAGCTTGATCTTTCTTGTCTTTTTTATTAGCAAGAATATGAATTTTTATTCACTGCAAGCGTCCGGTTGGACCATTAATGACGTCAAAAGGGTAGCAACTAGTATTCAAGAGCGAGTCAAAGCTGGGGAAAAATATAATTTAGTGTTGTTGTCAGAATCAAAAGATTTGTATGGTATGAATTATCGATATTTTCTCTCGACTATGGACAATTCGCCTGTAAAAATTGAGGATCACCATCAAGCCGAAAAACTCTTTATCATTAACGAAGAAAAAAAAGAAAAAGACTTAATCAATTTAAATATTTACGAAATAGTCGTTTTTCCGGAAAAAAACATTATTGAACAATATCAATTTGAACCAGGCCCAGAAATTACCGTATTGGGCAAAACAGAAAATAATTATAATAAAGAATAAGATGTCAATATATTTGTCAGTAGTTTTACCCTCTTACAATGAAATGAAAAATATTAAAAGAGGGGTATTAGACGAAGTTTATGACTTCCTCAAAGATTATCCCAAAAGTTGGGAACTGATTTTGAGTGATGATGGCTCCACTGATGGAACTAAAATCGCCCTCAGCGAGTTTGCCAAAAAAGATCAGCGAATTAAATTTTTAGCTAATCCTCATCGGGGTAAAGGCCCAACTGTCAGTGCGGGAATGATGGCTGCCACGGGCGAATGGCGGTTGTTTACTGATTTTGATCAATCAACTCCATTAAAAGAAGTCACTGCCCTGCTCAAATATACCGATCAATATCAAGTCATTTTTGGTTCGCGAGAGATCATTGGGGCTCAACGACAAAAAGAGCCGTTCTATCGTCACCTGATGGGCAGAGTTTTCAATTTGGTGGTGCAAACCTTTGCTGTCCCAGGCATGTTGGACACTCAATGCGGTTTTAAACTATTTTCCCAAGAAGCAACGACAACACTCTTTCCCAAACTCTACGTTTATAGTGGAAAAAAAGAGCGTCACGATGCTTTTACCGGAGCTTTTGATGTGGAATTGTTATATTTAGCCAAAAAATATCAATTTAAAGTCAGAGAAGTACCAGTAATTTGGCAACATCATGCCACCGATCGAGTTAATCCTATCAAAGATTCTTTGTTAATGTTCTTAGATATTATGCGCATTAGACTGGCTGACTTATCTGGCAAATATCCAAATCATGAATCACACTAAGCAGAGAATATTCTTAAAACTACTCAGTAGTTATTTATTGTTATTTTTGATCTGGACTCTGTTTTCTTTTGTTTTCACCGATCCCAATTTAATTCTGATTAACCATCAATATTTTCTTAACTATCAAACTTATTTATGGCAAAATATCTTACCCAACAATCATTTGAGAATATCTTTATATGTGTTTCTCATCATGGCTTTAATTATTAATTATTTCTATTTAATTAAATTCTGGCCCCAAAAAATTAATTATTCTAATAAAAAAATAATTTTTTTAATTTTGGGCATACTTTTTTTATTAATAATCAGTTATAACGCTCTCAGCCACGATGTTTTCAATTATATTTTTAATGCCCGAATACTAGTTAAATATGGGGCGAATCCGCATCTAGTCGTCGCCCAACGATTTAGTGACGATCCCTGGTTGCGCTTTATGCACAACACCCACACCCCCGCTCCCTACGGGCAAGCCTGGACGTTAATTTCAATTGTTCCTTATTTACTGGGCTTTACCAAATTCTTGACCACTTGGTTAAGTTTTAAAGTGTTTGCTCTGTTAGGGATGATCCTTGCCTACTTCTGTCTAAAAAAATTAATCAAAAAAGATCACAAATCCCCTACTAAGTTAGCTTTATTATTTTTTAATCCGCTAATTCTGTTAGAGACTATTGGTAATGCGCATAACGATTGGTGGATGATGTGGCCGGTCTTGGCTAGTTTTATATTAATTGATCGGTTTAAAACCGCTAAACAATCCAAACTGTTTTACCTAGTAGCAGTTTGTGTTTTAATGTTTTTTTCGATTTTAACAAAGTATGCGAGTTTAATAGCTATTCCTTTTTTACTTTATTATTTATTGAAGGATCAGCTCAATAAACTGGCCTTTTTTAAAAATAAATACTTAAACCAAATTAAATTTTTTTTTGATAAGTATTTTTGGGACTTATTAAGTATTAGTTTTTTCCTACCATTATTAACTGCTCGTTCACAACGATTCTTAACTTGGTATTTAATTTGGCCCATGACTTTCCTGCCTCTATTAAAAAGCCACTGGTGGCAAAACACTCTAGTCGTCTTTTCCTTGAGCGCTCTCTTGAGTTATCTAGTTGACATCACCTACGTCCCGTGGCTTTATTTTGATCAGCCCTTACCAAACGTTCTATTACTCAAACAGTGGCTACTATGGCTGCCACCATTGATTTATAATGGCCTATTCTTGATCAAAAAAATAGGGAATAATGCAAAAAACTAAAAGCCAAAGAAACCATTATTTAATTATCGCCCTGATTTTATTATTCTATTTTGCCATCACTTTATTTCGTTTAAACCAACTGCCAGTATTTGCTGATGAAGCAATCTATATCCGCTGGACTCAATTGATTATCGATGATTGGCAACGCTATTTATTTTTTCCGATGAACGATGGTAAAACACCGTTACAAATGTGGCTGATGATTCCCTTTCAATTTATTTTTAAAAATCAATTATTCGCTGGCCGCTTTCTTTCGGTTCTGGTTGGAGCAGGCAACGTTGTACTGATCGGCCTAATTAGCAAAGAAATGACTGCAGGCGACCGACAAAAAAAATTCAGCCAATATATTGCCATGATTTTAACTAGTATTTTACCATTTACTTTTTTTCACCACCGGATGGCTCTCACTGATGCTTTATTATTTTTAAATCTCAATTGCAGTTTTTACTTTACCTTGAAATATATAAAACAACCAAAAATTACTGATCTACTTTTATTAATTTTAAGTTTTTTCTTAGCTTTATTTAGTAAATTAAGTGCTCTGTTATTTATCCCCAGCCTAATTGTCTTGATTCTTTATGCCAATAAGCTTTCATGGAAAAGCTTACTCAAAAATCTAATTTATATAGGAGCTGCGCTAGCCGTTGCTTTTCTTTTATTTTATAGTTGGCGTTTTTTACCAGTTTTTCCGCAACTTTTTCGGAGAGGCAGTGATTTTCTATATCCTGTGGAAACTTTATTTCACCAAGAAATTTTTAATATTTTCTTGGGTAACCTAAATTTTTTTATCAATCAATACGCTATTTATTTTGGCCCCGGCATTTTAATTTTAGCCATTGCTAATTTTAATAAAAAAAACAAGAAATTGCTTGAGCTTTTAGTTTTAATGTTTTTGGCCTTTATTACACCGTTAGCTCTATTGGGAAAAATCATTTATCCGCGTTATTTGCTTCCCAGTAGTCTTTTTATTATCCTAATTGCTAGCATTAATTTAGCCAATTTATTATCAGCAAAAGAAAAAATCTATCATATCTTAGCTG
>DCTR01000017.1 GCA_002329385.1 Candidatus Shapirobacteria bacterium UBA1435 | reverse complement strand
AATATCGATTAAGCGTTTGTGGGTAAAAAGCTGAAAATGCTCCCGGGCGTTTTTGTCGGTATGAGGACTGGTAAGGATGGTGATTACTTTTTTTTCGGTAGGAAGAGGGATTGGACCCTGAACCTGGGCCCCAGCGGTAACCGCAGCCTCGACAATTTTGACAGCAGCTTCGTCGATGATACGATGATCGAACGATTTTAGTCTGATGCGGATNNTTCGACGATGGCACCGGCGCCAACCGTCAATCCGCCTTCGCGTAAAGCGAAGCGCTGGCCGACTTGCATGGCGACTGGTTTAATTAAAGTAACACTAACAGTGGCATTGTCCCCCGGCATAACCATCTCCATACCTTCGGGAAGTTTTATGTCACCGGTAACATCAGTTGTCCTGATGAAAACCTGGGGACGATAACCGTTGAAGATTGGAGTGTGACGACCGCCCTCTTCCTTCTTGAGCAAGAGGATTTCGGCTTTAAACTCGGTGTGAGGGGTAATGGTTCCCGGCTTGGCAAGAACCTGCCCCCTTTCGATATCGTCTTTTTCGATACCGCGAAGCAGAATACCAACGTTGTCACCCGCTTGACCCTGATCCAGGGATTTGTGGAACATCTCCACACCGGTAACCACTGATTTGGTGGTGTTGCGAAGGCCAACAATTTCGATCTCGTCGTTGACCTTGACGATACCGGTTTCAATTCTGCCGGTGGCCACTGTGCCACGGCCCTTGATGGAGAAAACATCCTCGACCGGCATTAAGAATGGTTTGTCTAATTCGCGTTTAGGTTCAGGAATATAGCTATCAAGAGCTTCCATAAGCTTTTTGATGGATTCGACACCATCGGCTTCTCCGTTTAGGGCTTTGAGGGCAGAGCCGCGGACGATAGGAACTTCGTCACCGGGATAGCCGTATTTTTTGAGAAGATCGCGGATTTCCATTTCAACCAGATCCAGGAATTCAGGATCGGTGACCAGATCAACTTTGTTTAGATAGACAACCAAACCAGGAACGTTTACCTGGTTAGCCAAAAGAAGGTGTTCCCGGGTTTGGGGCATAGGTCCATCAGGGGCAGAAACAACTAAAATAGCACCATCCATCTGGGCGGCACCAGTAATCATGTTTTTGACGTAATCAGCATGACCAGGGCAGTCAATGTGAGCATAGTGACGTTTTTCGGATTCGTATTCGACGTGAGAAATGGCAATGGTAACAATTTTAGAAGCGTCACGAACAGTGCCGCCCTTGGCAATATCCTGATAAGATTTGGGGTTACCTTGAACCTTGGTAATTGCGGCAGTTAATGTGGTTTTGCCGTGGTCAACATGACCAATAGTGCCAACGTTGACGTGTGGTTTATTCCTTTGAAAAGTGTCTGGCATTTTTTATATTCTCCTTACCGCCTGGGCGGTTAAATAAAAGTCTTTGTTTTTAAAGACAAAATAACTAATAACAATTTTAGCTTAAAATGCTTTTGAATTGTAGCAACAAGTGATCGGCTTTGCAACAAGAAATGCTTTAGCCTTTCGATGATTTGTTACCTGTAAGCGGAGTGGTCAGTTTTTCCTGGATGTCGCGGGGCACCGGATCATAGTGTGACGGCTCCATGTAGAAAGAACCACGACCCTGGGTAAGTGAACGGATAACGGTGGCATAACCCCGGACGGCTTCCAGAGGAATCAGGCAGTCGATGGTGGTAAAACCAAAGCTTTCGGTGGTACCACCGATCTGGCCACGACGGGAGGAAAGGTCACCAATAACAGTGCCTAAAAATTCAGAAGGAGTGGCGACTTCCATCTTCATGACCGGCTCAAGAATAAGCGGTTTTGCCTGTTCAAAAGCATCTTTGATGGCGTAAGAACCTGCCAGTTTGAAGGCCATTTCGGAGGAATCGACTTCGTGGTAAGAACCATCGTAGACCGAGATTTTGATATCAGTGGCCGGGAAACCAGCGATGATCCCTTTTTGGAGAGTTTCTTTGACACCCTTTTCGATGGCAGGAATAAAGTTGGATGGAATGGCACCTCCCTTAACGGCGTTGACAAATTCAACACCTTCGCCACGATTTTTGGGCTCAACGCGGATGTTGCAGTGGCCGTATTGACCATGACCACCGGATTGGTGGATATATTTTCCTTCACCTTCGGCATTGGCGGAAATTGTCTCCCGATAGGCCACTTGAGGATTCCCGGTTTTGACGTTAACCCCAAATTCCCTTTTTAACCGGTCGACAACGATCTCAAGATAAAGCTCACCCATGCCAGCAATAATGGTTTGACCGGTTTCGTGGTTGTAGGAAACTTTAAAGGTGGGATCTTCTGACGAGAGGCGGTTGAGAGCCTGGCTCATTTTTTCCTGATCATCAACAGTTTCCGGCTCAATGGAGAGAGAAATAACCGGGTCGGGAAACTGGATAGGGGAAAGCGAGATAGGATTATTCTTGTCACAAAGGGTGTCGCCGGTATAGGATTCCTTCAGACCAATACAGGCGATAATTTCGCCAGCAAAGCCTTCCTCGATACCTTCACGTTTGTCGGCATGCATCAAAAGCAGACGACCAATTCTTTCCGAGCGCTGACGGGTGGTATTGTAGACTTCGGAACCAGCCCTGACAATACCCGAATAGACACGGACATAGGAGAGGGTACCAACATGGGGATCGGACTGAACTTTAAAGAGGAGTCCAGAAAAAGGCTCGCTTTTTTCGGGTTTGCGACTGATTTTTTCGCCACTGTCAACATTGAAACCCTCAACCGGCGGCAGATCGGTCGGACAGGGAAGGTAGTCGATAATAGCGTCCAAAATGGGATGGATGCCTTTATTGCGCCAGGCGGCCCCACAAAACACCGGAAAAAGTTTACGGGTAATAGTGGCTTTCCTTAGGGCTTTTTTGAGTTCGGCGATAGAAATTTCCTGATCGTTTAGAAACTTGTCCATAAGCATTTCGTCTTCGCCGGCTATTTTTTCAACCATTCTGGCGCGGGCGGATTTGGCGGCTTCGAGGTAGTCCGGAGTGACGTCTTTGACCGTAAATTCCATACCCTCTTCATCTTTGTCGTAGACGATCATTTTCATCTCCATCAGGTCGATAACTCCGGAAAACGAATGTTCCTCGCCGATGGGTAAAACCATTGGCACGATTGGCGCACGAAGTTTTTGGGTGATGCTATCGAGAGTCTTTTGGAAGGAGGCACCAACCTTATCCATTTTGTTGACAAAGGCAATACGGGGGACACTGTATTTGTCGGCCTGGCGCCAAACCGTTTCGGACTGGGCCTGGACACCGGCGTTACCGTCAAAGATCATGATGGCGCCGTCCAAAACACGTAACGACCGCTCAACTTCGGCGGTAAAATCAACGTGACCAGGAGTATCGATAATATTTATCCGGTAGTCTTTCCAAAAAGTAGTAACACAGGCCGACTGGATGGTGATTCCCCTTTCCCTTTCCTGAATCAAGCTGTCGGTGGTGGTAGTGCCTTCGTCGACCGAACCCATTTTGTGAATTTTGCCAGTGTAAAAAAGCAGTCTTTCGGTGGTGGTGGTCTTGCCGCCGTCAATGTGAGCAATGATGCCAATATTGCGGACTTTTTCCATGGGAACATCCCGATTTTTGGTTAGTTTAATTGCTTCAGCCATAGTTTTAAGTTTTGCAAAATTTTATATCTTTTTGGAGGAAGAGATTGGCCAACAGCCAAAAATATACCCTCTTGAACAAAAAACTGTCACATCCCTGCAACAGCTTAGATCATTGTATATTAACATGAGAATTGAACTTTGCAAGTAGAACAAGAAGGGAATCGGGGGGAAAAGTGTTAGACTTAACAATGGAAAAAAAGTCGGTGGCGATTGTGGGAGGAGGGCTGGGCGGTCTGACGGTTGGTTACAGGCTGGCTAAAAACGGCTACGAGGTTAACATATTTGAGAAAGAAAAAGACCTGGGAGGCTTGGTGGCCAGTTTTCAGATAGAAGGTCATTGGCTAGAAAAAAGCTATCATCATATCTTTAAAACCGACAGGGCAATAATAGGGTTAATTAGGGAACTGGGGCTGGAAAATAAGTTGGAGTGGCAAGAAAGCAAGGTAGGGATTTATTACAACCAGCGGCTGTACCCCTTCACCACCCCGATGGACCTAATCAGATTTGAGCCACTACCGATTATCGATAGAATCAGGATGGGATTGGTGGGATTATTGTTGCAAAAAGACGGCCGGTGGCAAAAATATATCGAACAAACCGCAGAAGAGTGGATGAAAAAATATGGCGGAGAAAGGGGATACAAGGTCGTATGGGAGCCGCTCTTGAAGGGAAAGTTTCACGACTGGCACGATAAGGTGTCGATGGCGTGGTTATGGGCAAGGATTCATACAAGAGGGAACTCAAAGGATAAAGATGGCAAAGAAAGATTGGGATACCTGCGGGGCGGTTTTGGACAAATGGTGAAAAAGCTGGCGGAGGAAATAACCAAGGCGGGAGGGAAGATAGATACCGGAGAGAAAGTGGAAGAAAAAGAACTGACTAACAGATACGGAACAGTAATTTCCACCCGACCGGGAAAAGGCATAGATTATCTTGGGGCAATCACCATGGTTTTTTGCTCAAGGCAAAAGCTAAGCAATTATTATTGGCACAATATCAACGAATTAGGGGCGCCATTTTTGGCGTTAATTGAACACACAAATTTTGTCGACAAAAAGGATTATGGCGGCAAAGAAATCTATTACTTGGGAACATACGCACCCCACAATCACAAATATTTTAAGATGACAGATGACGAGATAGAAAAAGAATGGTTTGGTTACCTAAAGACAATGTTTAAGGATTTTAGCAGAGAAATGGTTGAAAGATCCTTTATCTTTCGATTTAAATACGCCCAACACGTTGTCGGGACAGATTACCAAAGACGGCTGTCTGGAGAAAAAGAAGAGAAAAACATACACCGTCTGAATTTTTCGCAGATTTTTCCGGAAGACAGAGGAATGAATTATGCCGTGACCAGGGCGGAAGAATTGGCAAAAAGGATTATTGAAAAAGAGAAGTGTAGCACTGGTTGACGACAGTCCTTTGACGGGAGGATGCGGCGGTTTCAGCAAAAATTTCGGATAACTGATTGGGGGGGGTGAGTTTAATGTTGTCTTTGAGAGAGATAATAATTTCCTCCAAGCGTTGACGATAGGGAGTGACCTTAATGCCCAGTGACTGAAGACGGCTGATATCTAAAATAGTATCGACGCGACGGTTGGGGGTAAGACGATCCAGCTCCTCTTTGGAGATTTTCTCAACAGGAAGATCAGGCAAAATATGTTTTTTGAGAAGGAGGCCGATCTGATAAGGAGTCGACCAGCCAGAATTGGCAACATGGTATACACCAGTTGCCCGCAATTTAATCAGCTGATAACTCCAGTCCATCAAATCTTCAAGAACAGTGCCGGTATTGGGAGTGTCGACAAATTTAGTAAAAGTAAGCATTTTTATTAACATGTTTTTGGGGCTTATTTGGGAGGAGACAGGCTGGCGGGGACGTAAAATCAGATACTTAAAACCGGGGGAACGGTTGAAAACAACCATTTGTTCCGACCAGACTTTTGTCCAGGAATAAAAAGCGGCGGGGGCAGGGGTGTCGGATTCTTTTTTGGCATCGGCAGAAGAGTCGCTTTGAAAAATACAACCGCTGGAAAAATGAATAAAATATATTCGATTTTGATCGCAAACTTCAGCTAGATTTGCCGCACCGAGAACATTTACCTGAAATGCCAATAACTGGTTTTGGGAACACCACTCAAGGTTGGTTTTGGCGGCAGTGTTGATGACGACTGACGGCTGATAATCATTGACAGCTTGGTTGATTTGTTTAACATCGGTAATGTCGGCAGAGGTAATGCTGGCCGGAGTGCCGAGGGAGGAGAAATGGTTTAAGTAAAAATTGCCAATCTGGCCGTCTCCGAAAATCAGGATTTTGTCAGCCATGATGAAAGTAATCTATAAGTCCAAAATGATCCAGTGTTTAAACTGATAATGCTTTTAGTTTGGTATAAAATTCTTCGGCTTCTTTTTTGGCCAGACGCCACCATGTCTCATTTGAACGATACCAGTCGACAGTGGCCTTCAGCCCAGACTCTAGAGTGAATTTTGGTTCCCAGCCAAGTTCGGTTTTAATCTTTGACCAATCAACAGAATAGTTGTCGTGGGCGGGACGGTCGGCTACGTATTCAATCCAGGAGTCGTCAAGGCCAAAGATGGATAACACTTGCTTGACCAGATCGATATTACGAGTGCCACCCTTTAGGCCACCAACGCAATAAGTCTCCCCCACCTTGCCTTTGAGTAGAACGGTTTCAATGGCCAAACAGTGATCTTCAACATACAACCAATCACGGAGGTTAAGCCCTTGTCCATAAACCGGGATCTTGTGGCCGTCGATCAAGTTGGTAATCATTCGGGGAATAAATTTTTCCGGGTGCTGGTAAGGTCCGTAGTTATTGGAACAATTAGTGATAGTTATAGGTAGGCCGAAGGTTTTGCCGAAGGAACGAACAAAGTGGTCAGAGGCGGCTTTGGAGGCCGAATAAGGACTGGAAGGATCGTAGGGCGTTGATTCGGAAAACTGGTTTTTTGACTCCGTCCCGATTGAACCAAAAACCTCGTCGGTGGAAACATGATGAAAGCGCTTGATTTGATTTTTTGAGGCGGACTTGAGCAGAATGTAGGTGCCCAAGACATTGGTTTTGACAAAAAGATAAGGATCGTTTATAGACCGATCGACGTGGGATTCCGCGGCAAAGTGAACGACAAAATCGGTGCTGGGCATGAGTTGCTGGACGATTTTATCGTCGCAAATATCACCTTTGACAAAACGGTAGTTAGGGTTTGACTGAACATCTTTTAGGCTGTCGGGGTTGGCGGCATAGGTCAGATTATCAAGATTGACTAACCGACAGTCTGGATGGCGGGAAAGCCAAAGACGGATGAAATTACTGCCAATAAAGCCCAAACCGCCAGTTACCAATAAATTCATGACGGTTTAGGGAGTGGGAGTCGCCTTAACAGTGGGGGTGGTTTCGGCTTGGGAAGAAGGTGGTGAATCCCCCATCGACGCAGGAGAAGGATTGTTAAGGTCGGAACCGATGACGAAGACCACGTCGTAATTAGAGGTGTCTTTTAGCTCGGCGGAAATACTGGCTGGAAAATAAGGCATTGATTGGACAAAATACTCGCTAGCATCGCTAAGGCTGGACTTGAGCCTGATTTCGTTACCATCGACCTTTTCGTTACTGTTGCCGACAGTGATGTTGGTGAAGCCAAGGCCGACAAGTTTTTCTTTGAGAGTGGCCGCCTGACCATTAATACTGGTGGCGTTTAGGACCTGGATTTTGATTTTTTTGTCGATGGGGACAGGGGTGGGGGTGGGAGCTTCAGTGGGGTAGACTGGAATTTCGGTGGGGGTGACGTTGGCTGTCGACGGCTGGGACTGATCACCGCGATTTAAGGCATACCAGATGGCGACGGAGGCAAGGGAGGCGGTCAAGACGAAAACAGCAACAAGAGGAAGGATGTTTTTTTTGGTTTCAGTGGTTTCCATTTTTTTGGTTTCCGGAATTAAACTGTTATTTGGATCTGGTCTAATTATATCAGCCGGGAAAGTTTTTGCCGACTGGAAAACACCAGCCACCGGTAAGGGCAGGTTGGTGGGCTTATTAAGTTTTTGGGTAATCTTNNCTCGGTTTTGTCGAGTTCGGTGGTAGACACGATGTCGATTTCCTGACCATGCGGGTAAAAAACTTTGTTTACCGGGGAGGAAAAGTAAAGATTGGAATAATTGATTATTTTCTGGATCTCAAGCGATGGACCTTTAATATTGCTGGTCAGATAGACCGAATCCCCTTTGGCCAACACCAAAGTATAGCTGTGGCTATTGAGGGGGTAAACTAAAAAGTATCTTTGATCGTAGAAAGAGGAAATGGCGGCAGCGGCAGCGGAAGATACGGGGAGAAAACGATAATCCTTTAGGCCAAGAGAGGCAATGTTTTTTTTGAGAGAGGCAAATTTCTGATTGAAAATACGGGCCAAAATAATAGTTTTGTCGGAAGAGGGGAAAAGGGAATATTCCAAAGAGGCGGGATCAACTTTAAACTGAACTGAACCTTGGGCAAGACTGGCAATTTCTTCGGGGTCAATCTGATCGATCTGGGCGTCGTAGATAAAGGATTTGGTGTGAACAACGTCGTCAGGAACAAAAACGGTAAGACCGTCGACTTTGTTTTGGGCAAGGTAAGTCGAAAGGGGCTCTAATTTGTTCTGGTCGTTATCCTGGAGAAGGGCGATGTCGAGGGAAAGCGAGTTGTCGCTTTTGCGATCGAAGTAAATGTCTGTCTGTTTTTGCCTTGGCCAAAGGACTGCTTTAAGCTTGGAAAGGGACAGCATAATAATATGTTACCACGAAACCAAAAAGGGGGAAAAACCATTAAAACGTTGAGAGAAAGTAATTCTTACCACCTAAGGTGAGAGAAGGCCTTGTTGGCTTCGGCCATTTTTTCCACCTCTTGGCGCTTGGCAACAGCAGCACCTTCACTTTTGAAGGCGGAGAGGACTTCGGAAGCTAGTTTTTGGCCAAAGCTATGGTGTTGTTTATTGTCTTTCAGGCGGGCGGAGTTGACTAACCATCTAATGGCCAAAGAGAGCTGGCGATTGTTTCTGACCGGAGTTGGCACCTGGTAAACGGCACCACCAATCCGACGGGGGCGGACTTCGACCTTCGGCTTGATATTATCTATGGCTTGCTCCAAAACGGTGACGACATCATCTTGCCGACTTTCTTTTTTGACAATATCGAGGCATTGATAGACCTGTTTTTGGGCAACCGCTTTTTTACCGTCTTTCATGGCATAGTTGACGATTTTGGCGACGGTAACACTTTGATATTGGGAATCTTGAAGGATGTTTTTTAGTTTGGATTGGCCCTTTCTGGACATAATTTTGATTTAAATATTACGAAGACGACGATGAACCAGCAGGTTTTTTGGCACCGTATTTACTACGAGATTGAAGGCGACCGGTGACACCAGCGGCATCGTATTTGCCTCGAACAACATGATAACGGACACCGGGCAGATCGCGAACACGGCCACCACGGATACAAACAATACCATGTTCGGCTAAATTATGGCCGATACCGGGGATGTAAGCAGTGACAGAATCACGATTGCTAAGCTTGACCTTGGCTACTTTACGAAGAGCCGAGTGAGGCTTTTTGGGAGTCATGGTTTTGACCACAGTAACAACCCCTTTTTTGATGGGGTTGTAGGTGTTGACCGACTTGTTTTTAATACTGTTAAAATTGTTGCGCAAAGCGGCTGCCTTGAGCTTTAACGATCTTTTTTTGCGGCCTTTCTTGACCAGTTGGTTAAATGTTGGCATATGTTTCTAGTAGATTTTTTGGTTCCGGGAAACAGGAATAAGACGTCCGATAATAACATTTTCCTTCAGGCCAATCAAGTTATCGACCTCGGCGATTAAGGAAGCTTCGGTGAGAACAGAAGTCGTTTGCTGGAACGAGGCGGCAGAAAGCCATGAGCCGGTGGAGAGAGCCGACTGAATCAACCCAAGAAGGACTTTTTTACCCTTGGCTGGCTTGCCCTTGGCGGCTTTGGCTTTTTCGTTTTCGGCAGCATAAACCGCCCTGGTAACAACTTGGCCATAGAGGAAATTAGTATCTCCCGGATCTTCGATCTTTAGCTTGTCGCTCATTTCTTTAACAATCACTTCGATATGCTTGTCGTGAATGGAAATCCCCTGCGATTCGTAAACCGCCTGAATACTGTTGATTAGGTATTGTTGGGCGGCTTCAAGACCCTTGACTTCCATAACTTCGCGAACATCCAGCGACCCAGAAGATAGTTGGGCACCTTGAGCAACGAGATCGCCATCAGAAACAAGAAGCGTCACGTTGGCCGGCAAAAGGTAGGTGACTACCTTGGAGGCGTTATTTTTGTCTTTACCAGAAAGCTTGATCTCATAACCATCAATGGTTTCTTTTACTCTAACTTTTCCGGAAATTTCTGCTAATGGTGACGGCAGTTTGGGCGTTCTGACCTCAAAAAGTTCCTGGATGCGCGGCAAGCCCTGGGTGACGTCAACGCCAACCACCCCGCCAGTGTGTTTTGTCCTTAGGGTAAGTTGGGTGCCTGGTTCGCCAATCGATTGGGCGGCGATGACGCCAACGGGAACGCCAATCTCGACAGGTTTGCGATTGGATAGATCCCAGCCGTAGCAATGTTGGCAAAGACCGTATTTTGTCTTACAAGTCATCGGAGAGCGGACGTCAACAGTGGCTACCTGTTTGGCCTCGATGGCTTCAAGCACCTGATCGTCGATTAAGCGATCACGTTCAAAGAGGACAGTCTTGGTTTCGGGATCAAGAACATCGCTGGCCAAGAATCGGCCCAAAATGCGACGGCCAAAATATCTTTCCCTGCCCCTGTCGTTTCGGGAAATAGTGATAAATTTGGCAGTGCCACAATCAGAGGTGCGGATAATGGAGGCATGGGCGGCATCAACCAGACGTCGAGTCAGGTAACCCGCGTCAGCAGTTTTAAGGGCGGTGTCAGCCAGACCCTTGCGNNACCGGTAGGATCAACCATCAGTCCCCTCATTCCAGAGAGTTGTTTGATCTGATCCTTGGAGGCGCGCTTGATGCCAGCGGCGGCAACAATACGGATGGGAGAATCGGTGTCAAGAGTCGCCCAGGTTTTTTCGGCGATTTCTTCGGTGATCTCCATCCAAACATTTTGGCTTAAGCGCTTCTTTTCGTCGTTGCTGATTAACCCCATTTTGTAATTATCTTCTATTTCGGCAACCTTCTGGTTGGCCGCGCTAATGATGCCGTCCTTATCTTTGAGTGAGCCGCAGTCTTCCATGGCAAGCGACAAACCAGAGAGGGTAAAACCCAAAAAGCCGATCTCTTTGAGCGAGTCGATTAATTTGACGGTTCGCAGACGACCAGCAACCTCGAGGGATTTGACAACTAGATCGTTCATGGCCTTGCTGCCCGCCATGGCTTCATTGACATAGTCGAATTGGGACGGTAGGATACGGTTAAACCAGATACGACCAAAAGTAGTTTTAACAATTTTGTCTTTTATTTTGACGGCAATCAACTCCCTTAGTTCGATTTTTTTGGACTGATAGGCTAATTCTGCCTCCTGATCGTCAGCAAAAATGGGCAGACCAGCCAAATCGGGTGACTCAAATTTCGGTAAATCCTGGGTGCGGATTGAGGTGATGTAGTAGCAACCAACCGCCATCTCCTGGGTGGGCACGGAAATAGGGCTGCCGTCGGCAGGCTTGAGGAGGTTTCGGGAAGGCAACATCAGTTTTTTGGCTTCCTTGATGGCGCTTTCGGCTAAAGGAAGGTGGACACCCATTTGGTCGCCATCAAAATCAGCGTTGAAAGCCTTACAAACACAAGGGTGGAGGCGGATAGCCAAACCGTCAGTGAGTACAGGCTTAAAAGCCTGGATCGATAGTTTGTGCAAGGTGGGGGCGCGATTGAGAAGTACATAGCTGTCTTTGGTGACTCTTTCGAGGATATCGTAGACTTCATTGACCCGATGATCAATTAAGTTTTTGGCACTTTTGATGTTGGGAGCCAAACCGGTGTTCATCAACTCTTTGAGAAGAAACGGCCGGTAAATTTCCAGGGCAATCTCCTTGGGGAGACCAACTTGGTTGAGTTTGAGATCCGGGCCAACGACGATAACCGAACGGCCGGAANNCCGACGACGATAACCGAACGGCCGGAATAATCGACCCTTTTTCCTAACAGGTTGCGGCGGAAACGGCCTTTTTTGCTACGAAGAAGATCGGAAAGCGAGCGCGGGGTTCTTTTGGTGCTCTTGCGCTTATTTTTGGAACTTTTTTGGGCGTCGATAAGGGTATCGACCGATTCCTGGAGCATTCTTTTTTCGTTGCGAAGAATGATTTCAGGGGCACCCAGTTTAAGTAGTTTTTTGAGGCGGTTATTGCGGTTGATCAAACGACGGTAAAGGTCGTTTAGGTCGGAAGTAGCAAACCGGCCACCAGTGAGTTGAACCATGGGACGGAGATCCGGCGGGATGACCGGAACATGAGTCATAATCATCCAATAGGGGTCGATACCGCTGGCAACCATGCCATTAATAATCCTGATCTTATACATGATTTTCTTTTTCTTGATTTTGCTTGAGGTTTTCTGCAATTCCTTTTTGAGATTTTTGACTGTCTGGCCAAGGTCAATCTGTTTTAGCACCTCGAGCACCGCTTCGGCGCCCATTTTTGTTTGGTAGAAAATGTCGGCCTTGAATTGAGTCAAATAAAATGCTTCTTCGTCTGACAGGGTGGACAATACGTCAAGCGACTCCACCTTGTCTTCCAAAAACTTAAGTAGACCATCGATTCGGTTTTTCTCGGTGAGGGCTTTGTTTTCGAGTTTTTGGATCTCCTGTTTGGAATAAACATCGCGCTCTTTCTGGGCAACAAGCAGCTGATCTTTGTTTTTGATCTTGTTTTTCAGTTCTTCTTTTTCGGCTTTATTTTGTTTGGCCTTTTCTTCAACGGCTTTTTTGGTGTCGACATCAATCTGGCTCTTGCGTTTTTCGGCGTTGGTATGAAGATTTTCAAGGGCGGCCTTTCTTTTGTCCTTGTCGACGGAAATAACCAAATATTTCGTAAAATAAATCACCGCTTCAAGATCTTTCTGGGGAACGTCAAGAAGAACACTGATCGGAGAAGGAGTGTTTCTTAGATACCAAAGATGGGCAACAGGCGCAGCCAGGGAAATGTGACCCATTCTTTCTCGACGGACTTTGGAGGTAGTGACCTCGACTCCGCACTTGTCACAGATGACACCCTTAAACCTAATTTTTTTATATTTACCGCAATAACACTCATAATCACGACTCGGGCCGAAGATTTTTTCACAAAAGAGACCATCCTTTTCGGGACGCCAGCTACGATAGTTGATTGTCTCCGGCTTGGTGACCTCCCCATGCGACCAAGAAATAATCTCATCGGGAGAGGCAAGTTTAATTCTTAAGCCGGAAAAATCCATCATGTTTCTGAATTTATACATATTGGTTTATTCGTTGTCCTCCGTCCCCTCTTCATTTTCTGGTGCCGGGGATGGCGGCGTATCGGTTNNTCTGATGACGACTCGGGAGGGATGGGCTGATCGTCGGCCCCGACCGGGGAGATGTCGATGGCCAAGCCAGCCAATTCTTTGGTCAAAACCTTAAACGATTCGGGAATGGCAGGTTCAGGAATAGGCATGCCTTTAATGATTGATTGGAAGGCTTTGGTGCGACCTTCAAGATCGTCAGATTTGATGGTGAGCATCTCCTGAAGAGTGTGGCCAGCGCGGTGGGCTTCAAGCGCCCAAACCTCCATCTCACCTAAACGCTGACCTCCCATCCTGGCTTTACCGCCAAGGGGCTGCTGGGTGACTAGAGAGTAAGGGCCAGTGGAGCGAGCATGGACCTTATCGTCAACCATGTGAACAAGTTTAAGGATATAGCCGACACCAACGACTGATTTCTGATCATAGGGTTCACCAGTCCGACCATCGTAAAGTTGGGTCTTGCCATTAACCGAAAGACCAGCCTGACCTAACTCTTGGGCAATTTTGTCTTCGGAAATTTTGTCAAAAACCGGAACCGCGTAGCGTTTATCAAGGCGACTACCAGCAAATGCCAGGGTAGTTTCGAGAATTTGCCCCAAGTTCATACGGGCGATAACCGAAAGCGGCGAGATGACCAGATCGACAGGGGTGCCGTCGGGAAGACGGGGCATGTCGTATTGGGGCATTATCCGGCAAATAACTCCTTTATTTCCATGGCGGCCGGCGATTTTGTCGCCCTCTTGGATACGTCTGATCTGGGCAACATAGACTTTTACGACCTTGTTGACTCCCGGGTCAAGCTCGTCGCCCTGATCTTTGTCGAGAAGATCAACCTTAATAACCACTCCCCCTTCGCCATTAGGAACACGAAGGGAAGTGTCTTTGACCTCACGGGCTTTTTCACCAAAAATCGCTCTTAGCAGTCTTTCTTCAGCAGTCAACTCCTTTTCACCGCGTGGCTCAACTTTGCCAACCAAAATGTCGTTCGGGCCAACTGTGGCGCCAATCATAACAATACCGTCTTCGGTGAGTTTGGCCAGCTCCGCTTCAGAGACATTAGGGATGTCTTTGGTTAATTCTTCGGAACCAAGTTTAGTTTCAACCACCTGGGCAGCATATTCATAGATCTGAATATTGGTCAAAACATCCTCCCTGACCAGGCGGTCAGAGATTAAGAATGAGTCTTCGTAGCTAAGCCCATCAATAGAGGCATAAGCAACCAATAAGTTTCTTCCCAGCGATAATTCTCCCTGATCGGTGGAGGGACCATCAATAATCAGGTCGCCCTGGTTAACCTTTTCGCCAACACGGACCATGGCTCTTTGGTTGTAGCAGGTTCCGTAGGGTGAAGTCCTTTCAAATTTAAGAAGATAATAAGTCTCGGTTTTGCCGTCTTTGCTAATAACGCTATGATCGCAGGCATCAGAAACTTCGGCTTTTTTGTCTAAAGTAATAACAATTTTACTGCCATCAACATAAGTAACTTTGCCGGAATGGTTGGCTAAAACAGTCCTTCCCATCGACTTGGCAACCGCCGACTCCATACCAGTGCCGACAAGCGGGGCTTCACAAGAAACAAGCGGAACGGCCTGAGTCTGCATGTGGGAACCCATCAGAGCACGAGTGGCGTCGTCGTGATCAATAAAGGGAATCAAAGAAGCGGAAGCGCCGACAATTTGGTTGGGGACACAATCAATGTAGTCAATAGAGCTAGTCGGGCCTTCGGCAAACTCCCCCTGATAGCGAACGGGCACCCAGTCCTGGGTGATATAACCATTTTGATCAATTTTGATGGCAAGATGAGTGATATAGTGATTAAACTCGTCGTCAGCATCGAGATAGACGATGTCGTCGGTGATCTTATATTTGTTGCCTTGTTTGTCTACCTTTCTAAAAGGCGCTTCAATGAAGCCATAGTCGTTAATCCGGGCATAAAGGGCAAGATAAGTCACCAGGCCGATGTTTGGACCTTCGGGGGAACGGACGGTACATATCCGGCCGTATTGGGAACTATGAACATCACGGATAGAAAAAGCCGCCCTTTCGCGGGTTAGACCGCCAATGCCGACGACGGTAACTCTCCTCAAAAGGTCAAGCTCGGAGAGGGGGTTGGTCTGGTCGAGAATGGCGGAAAGTTGGTTGGAACGGAAAAAAGTGTTGAGGGAAGAAATCAAAGGCTGGGGATTGATCATTTGGGAAGGGGTGGGCTTTTCTTTGGTAGAAACCAAGCTCATTCTCTCTTTAATCATTCTCTCAAAACGACTTAGGGCTGGCCGGATGGCCACCTGTGAGACGATTTCGCCACAGCGGCGCAGGCGACGGTTGGCTAAACTATCAATGTCGTCGAGTCTGGTAGCTTCGCCTTTTTGGAGTTTAATCAAGTATTTAACGGTGGCGATGAGATCTTCCTTTTTTAACACCCAATTAGCTTTATCGCTGTCGTCAAAATTAAAGCCAAACTTTTTATCGACTTTGTAGCGGCCAACATTGCCAAGTTCGTAAGTCCGCAGATCAAAAAAGCGTTCCTCGAAGAATTTCTGGGCATTTTCAAGGACAACCGGCTCGCCGGGGCGAAGCTTGCGATAAAACTCCAAAACGGCTTCGTCGCTGCTTTTGCTGGGGTCGGCACTAATTGTTTTTTCGATGTAGTCGGAAAATTCGGAAACAAGCTGTTTATCCCCCATCTGGCAGGCGGCCCGGAGAATGATGGTGGCGGGAAATTTTTTCTTCCTGTCGATCCGGGCAAAGATAACGTCTTTTTTGCCAATAAAAAACTCAAGCCACGAACCGCGAACGGGACGGATTTCGGCATTATAAAGGATCTTGCCGGTGGCCGGATCGTTTTCGCCAGTGAAATACACACCGGGGGATCTGACAAGCTGGTTGATAACTCCCCTCTCGATACCGTTGATAATGAAAGTCCCCTCGTCGGTCATGGTGGGGAGACTTAAAAAGAATACCTCTTCTTCGCGAATATCACCGGTTCTTTTGTTGATCAGCTTGGCCTTAATTTTGACGGGAATGGTGTAGTTTAGACCTTTCTTTTTGGCAGTTGCGGGAGAAACGGTTGGCGGTTCGAGGCTGACCTGACCAAGCTCTAATTGCCAGTTGTTACCAGTATAGTCGACAACAGGAGAGATTGACGTGAGTGTTTCCTGTAGTTCCTTTTCGAGAAATTCTTTCCATGACTCTTTTTGAACATCTATTAGGTTAAGTTGCGGGATTTTTGGATAAGACTTACCCCAGTTTATCCTTTTTGCGATACCCATCGGTATTTTTTAATAAATTGTAAAAAAGGGCGAGTCCAGCCCTACTCGCCAAATGTTAGGTATTATATATTCAATATACAGTATGGTCAACAAGGAGTTTGGGGGGATGATAATTCTGGCCGTGTCCAATTATTCCGAAGGAATAGGCGGAGCGCAATCTTCCTCGGTACAGACGATAGTTTGATCCGGCTGGCAGGTGCAGGTATTGCAGCCATCGGCAGCCGTGAACGACTCACCAATCTGATATTGCTTATCGTTGAGAGCACAGGTCAGAGGGGCAGGTTCAGGTTGGGAAGTAGCGGCAGGAGGAACGGTAGAAGATGGCGGCGTAGCCGGTTTCTGGTAAGTGAAGAGAACATAGACGATGGAAACGCAGACCCCAATAAAGATAAATAAAGAGAGAAAAAAGAGATACTGAAAGATATTTGTTGACGATTTTGGGGAATCTTTCGACTGGTCGAAAGTAGGGGGGAGAGGGGTGGTCGGGTCTTCGGGCGGTGGCAGACTCGTGGAGGTAAAGCCAGCATCAGGAACTGCTGGACCAACCGGGGGTAACGACTTGTCATCCGGCTGGGGCAAAGGAGGAGGCAGAAGACCTAATGGTTTTTGAACATCCTCTTTTGGGGGAACTGGATCGGGTGCTGGCGGCGGCAACACTGCCGGAGGCGGCGTGGACGGCTGGGACGAGAGTTGATTTTCGGGGGGAGGAAGAGAAGGAGACGGGGAAGAATTGACCTCATCGGAGTAGTCGCTTAATAATTGCTGATATTGCTTAACCAAGGCGTCAAAGTCCTGATCCTGATCTTTTGGGGGCGGGGCGGAAGTCGGAAGCGGGTTGTTTGATTGGTTATTGGGCAAGTTTGGATCCATTTTGGTAAAAACGATTAATTAACGGCCATAAGATGGCTATTGTCTGGAAAGACTAATAAATTTATCTCACTTTTGGAATATTTAGTCAATTTTTTGCTATCAATCAGTTGTGGTGGGGAGAAAAAAGTATTAACATGAACTTGATGAGACAAAAAGTGTTCATATTGTTATCGCTAGTGGGATTGCTGATAAGCCAAATGAAGCCAGCGGTGATTCAGGCCAGCGGATTTAATATTAGGTCGATTGGCGGAGTGGAAACGGGAGGCAAACCAATAAACAAGTGGTGGTATACGGGAACGGCACCAGCGTTAAGAGGAGAGGCACCACCAATGGCAGAGGTGACGGTAACAATTGACGGAACACAAAGACTGATAAACGCCGATTCATCGGGAGAATGGGCTTTCCAGACCGACAGCCTGGCATCGGGCGAACATCAAATCGGGGTTGAGTCGGGCGGCAGCAAACTCGAATTTACCCTAGTAATCGGTACAGAAAATGTTGATTGGGACGAAGTGGCAAAAGGTGGCGAAGAGAGTCTGCCGACAGTCGGGGTTGCCTGGCCTTCAATAATACTGCCGGGAATCGGAGGCGGAATGATGTGGTGGTCGAAAAAAAGACTTTGGCAAAAAGAATAAAAGCGATGGTTTTTGATTGGGCGTTGAAGACGCTAAGATACCTGTTTAAATTCGAAAGTAAAAGTATCTGCCGTTTGAATATAAGGTAAAATAGCCAATATGGGCGTCAAATCAATATTTATCAAGACATTTGGTTGCGTTCAAAACGTGGCCGACTCGGAAAGGATCAAAGCCTACTATTGGAATGGAGGATGGACGGAAGCCGAAGATTGGCGATGCTGCCAACTGATCGTAATCAACACCTGCGTAGTCAGAGAATCGGCAGAAAACAGGGTATATGGGTTTATTAACGAAATAAACAAGTATAAAAAAACCAGCGGCAAGGAAATAAAGGTGGTGTTAACCGGTTGTCTGGTCAACACTAAATCCCGACAAAGAATTACCGGAGTGGACCAAGTAATACAAACAGATAAGATAAGTTTAAAACTCAAACCGTTAAGAGGTGCCGGAGCGGCTTTGGTGCCGATTAGCAATGGGTGCAATAACCACTGCTCTTACTGCATAGTCCCGAAGGCAAGGGGCCAAGAAAGGTCGAGAAAAATGGAAGAAATTATGGAAGAAGTTTGCGAGGCGATTAGGAATGGCTTTAAGGAGATAGTGCTGATAGGACAAAATGTTAATTCATATGGCGCCGATTTGGATAACAGCGAAAGCCTGGTGTCGATGGGTAAAAAGAGGGTTAAGAGTATGTTTCCGAAGCTGCTGGAGAAAGTAGCGAAGTTGCCAATAGAGAAAATCTCCTTTGTCAGCAGCAATCCATGGGATTTTTCGGACGAGCTGATTGAGGTGATCTCGAGATATAAGAATATCAACCGACTGATCCATCTACCTTTACAGTCGGGTGACGACGATATTCTTAAGAGAATGAACCGAGGCTATACGGCTAAGGAATATGTTGAGCTAACCAGACGGATAACAAAAAAGATTGACGGAGCGAAATTCAGCACCGATATAATTGTCGGCTTTCCCGGGGAGGACGAAGAGGCATTTTTAAACACGGCCAAGGTGTGTGAACAAGTCGGGTTTGAGGTGGCATATCTAAACAAATACTCACCAAGAAGAGGGACGGTGTCGGCAAAGCTATATAGAGACGACGTTCCCCAGGCGGAAAAAAGGAGACGATGGCGGATACTAGACAACCTGATCAACAAAAAAGTGACGGGAAAGTCAGAGCACCGATGAAACGTTTTGGGAGATGAAATCGTGGGCCAAGGTAATTGCGTAGGCGTGTTCGAGACCCACAATTGGCGATGACCGACTTTTGAGCTGGTCAGCAATTTCTTCAAAGTTAAAGAGATGAACAGAGATATCAAAATACTGCTCAATAACATGGTCTAACTTCGGTTCTTCGACTTTCCGGGAATCGAGTGAGAGAAAGATGTTGACCCAGCGGTTGGTGTCGCCGGGGAGGACGTAAAATTTGCCAAGGTCAACCAATCTGCCAGGGACGTAGCCGGTTTCTTCGAGTAATTCGCGGCGGGCGGCGCCAGGCATATCTTTTTCGTCTTCTTCGACCGCACCCGCCGGGTTTTCATAGACATGTTGTTTGAGGTTGTAACGGTATAATTTTTCGAGAACAATTTGACGATCGGCAGTGAGGGTGACAACCAGAACACTGGAAGGAATATCCAGATATATCCACTCGAGCTGCTTGCCATCGGGCAGGGTAATGGTATCCTGAACAACTTTTTTAAATTTATGAAAAACAACCTCTTTTTTGACCAGTTTGGCGTCTTTCATAGACAAGGGTATCATCTTAAATATTTACTAATATTGGCATTATGCTCCTCAAGAGTTTTAGCATAATACATTTTGCCATCTTTGCCGGTAATATAATAAAAATAGCCCGACGGCAACGGATGATAGGCAGCAAACAGGGAATCGAAGCCAGGATTGCATATCGGAGAAGGCGGCAGGCCGAGATTCTGATAGGTATTGAACGGTGAAACAATAGCAAGGTCGGGCTTGGTCACCGGCTGCCAAAAAGAGAAAGAAGATAAGTTACTTTGACGGAAATCACGACGATCCCGGGCATATTGAACAGTGGCGTCAACCTGGAGCAACATTGGCGGCGAGGAGGAAAGTCGGTTGACGAGAATACCGGAAATCATCTGCTTGGACTCCCTTGACTTCCCCTCCCTCTCAAGCAAGGAAGCAAGGATAAGAAGATCAAAAGGGTCGGTTAGGTGATTATTGGTTGAATCTGTCGAGGCCAGGGCAAGTTTTTGCTGAAAGTTTGACTTAAGCAAATCGACAACCTGGGGGGCGGTGTACCGTCTGGGAACCAGATAGCTGTCGGGGAAAAGATATCCCTCCTGACTGGCGGCGGCGGCGAGAAAATCGTCTGAAGAGAGTGGTGAGTCGGGAGGCAGATTCTGGGCGATTTCTTCCGTGCGCCAACCATCTTTAACTTTCAACCAATAATCCTGGCTGCCACCTTTGGACAGACGGGTGATCAGACTCCTGGCGGTTTGGGAGGTGGAAAGATAGAAAGTGCCTGACTGGATTTTACGATTGAGCCCCAATAGATAAGAGTTCAAGAGAAAGCCAGTCTCGCTGGCGATAAGACCGTTGGTCTTTAAACGCCTGGCAACCGATAATAAACTATCTCCCTGATTAATTGTAAAAACTTTTGTTTGAGGGCGGTTCTGGGGCGGACGGTTACCAACGTAGACAAAAACTCCCACAAAGATGACAAGAAGAAAGAAAGAGATAATGAAATATCTTGGCCTTGGCATCAGACTTCGTCAAAAAGGGCGCGGCGATAGCTGTCTTTTACCTGATCATGGATGAAGATACGACCGCACTTGCAAGTGACCGTCATCTGACCACGGACTTCCTTTTTGACACCCTTGGATAATTCGGTGCCACAACCGACACATCTCTTTTGCGACAACAGCCATGCCTGAATGGGAGCGATAAGGTTTTTAAACATAGATTTATTAAAAATTAATCTGATACCCGACGAAGAATAACAGCGGCGGCTATCGAGTCAATTGTCTTTTTGTAATCTTTTTTTGACTTTTTATTGGCGGCATAGATCTGGCCAGCCTCGATAGTCGAGACCGATTCTTCAACAGTCTCGATATTTAATTTTAGCACGCGCCTAAGACGGACAACGAATTTTTTGATTTCAAGGCGAAAGCTGCCCTCGGAAAGACCAACAAAAACACGCTCGACCTGGTATTTTTTGACGACCTGTTGAAGGTTGACCATAACCGTGCCGTTGTTGGCAATGACAGGCAGGGGCATAATTATACCGTTGACTGAAACCGCTAAACCGATCCTTTTTGAACCGTAGTCAATGGCCAGGGCGTTCATGGTCAAAAGTCAACGATTCTGGCTTTAACGACTAACCGGCGAAGATATGTTCCGGGCGGACTGCAAGTGATCAGAGTGAGGTAGCGACCGTCAAAACGCTGTTCCAAGACGGAGAGATCGGTGGGCTGAACTTCATACATTTCTTCGACCAGATATTTGTATTTGACGTTGTCGAAGTCGACGACAATTTCGTCGCCCTGCTCGAGTTTAAAGAGAGTAGAAAAAATAGTCATATAGGACTTGGGGTTGAAAAATTGCGGCAGGACCGAATGGCCAAAAACGACGGCATTGCCAAGCTGACCAGGAAGGGCGGTTTGGGCATATTGGACAAGACTTTTTTTGAGGTCCATACTGCCGACCTCGACATTGGCGTCGTAGATTTTTAGGGTGGGGATGCTTAGGCGGTAAGAAGTGATTGATTGGCCCGGAGAGGCGAAATTGACATCTTGGGGCGACGAAGCCTCAGCGACAAACCAGTTTGAAAGCTGGGTGTAATCTTCGGAAACATCGCCAAGAATATTACCGGCACGATTATAGAACCTGGTGGAAAGGGGGTTGACGATCTGATTAAACTTAATCGAATATTCGAGCTGGAACTGAATAATCGGTAAGACAGCAGAGGTAAAAAGAAAAAATCCCAAACCAAAAAAAGTGATAGCAATGTATTTTTTTTGACGAGGGGGCACAGCCCGTCTTGACGACGTTGCGGCTGGCTTAGCCGGTGATTTTTTTAGATAAAGATAGCTCATGGAGATTCAATTTTAGTTTCGACTTCTATTCTGTCTACTTTAAAAGGAAACGGGTTGACGAATTCCAAAAAGGGAAAATTAGTTTGGGTGGTGAAATTATAAACACGAGGAACATTTTTTTGTAAGTACTCGTGGGTATATTTTAGGTTTTTCCCCTTAAGATCCTGTTTAATTTTATTTTCATCTAACAGGGGAGTAAGCAAACCAGAAATGGTGAGTTTGGCGGTGGTCTTGTCGCTTCCGGCATTGATGTCGGAAAAGGCAAAGGAGAGGGAGGATGAGTCTTTGGTGCTCTTTTGAAATGATTCATCGGAGGCGAGAAAGGCTTCGGCAATTGTCGGGTAAAGCGACTGGTCGAGGACAAGGACAGAAATTTCGGCATCAACACTGGCAGTAAGCTCGTCGGCCTGCTCACCAATCTCCCGGCTATATTCAATCTTCTGCTGTTTGATTTTAAGAGTTTCTTTGATGGCCCCAGCCAAATTGTTGATATCTTCCTTGGTTTTCTGGTCGATGGCGGATTCGATCGACTGTTTAATTTTTTCCTGGACAAGTTTGACATCTTCCTGGCCAACGGCACTAATTTGTTCTTTGGTGCCGCCGACAAAAGCCTGCTGGCTCTTGGCAACCAATGAGGTTTCGGGGTGATCTTTGAGGGTGAGTTTGGTATCTTTGGCGATATTGTATTCCGGGCCGATGTCCTGGGCCTGGACGATGGTCTTGGTCTGACCAAGGGTGATTACCCCTTCTTCAAGGTTCGAGCTGCTGGAGGCAACGGAAACCTGGTTTTGGGTTTCAAATTTTCTGCCGCTTGAGTCAAGCAAAACCGAACCTTTGGGGATAGTCTGTGGACTGTCGAGCTTGTTGAAAATGGCGACCTCGCCTTTGGCCTTCTCCCCAACCAGTTTAGTGCCAGTAGTCTTGATGGTGGAGGAAACCGACACCCGGAAAGTCTCAACGCTAACCGGAAGCAGTAATTTTGACCGGTCGACAGCAGAGACGGAGGGGGTCAGTTGTACCAAAAATTCCTTATTTAAGGTGTAGGGAGTCAGAAACAGAGTTATTTTGGCCCTGGTTAAAAAAAACGGGATCAAACAAAGCAGGGGTG
>DCTR01000039.1:9272-10853 GCA_002329385.1 Candidatus Shapirobacteria bacterium UBA1435 | reverse complement strand
CGCCTATGTAAGGTGCAGTGCTTCAGGAAGGTGTGAGCGGACAAGCGAGCCGCCAGCGGCACCGAGGGATTTCAGGTGTGTGCCAAATCCGGGTGGATATTTGCCCTTGGGGGGTGATTGCGGGTCATCGTGTAACCAGCAGGTGAGGGCGAGTAATTTTGACCCGCCCCCATATGTGTATCCTGGCCAAAGAGTCGGGTTATCGGTTAACGGTTCAACAAATATTCCACCACTAAAATACCGGTTTGGCTATTATTTGAAAGGAAACGACGCGGTGGGGGTGGGGCCAAGGTGGGGATGTGATTATTACCAGATGTATGCCAAAACAAACTTATCGGGTCATGAGTGGAAGGAGGTGGGTTCGATAACGCCGACAAGCGACATGGTGCTTTCTAAGGTTAGGATTCCGGCGAAAAACGACGACGGGATTCTGGGTAACATTTATGTGGCGTTGTCGGACGGCAGCAAGTTATTAACCGACAATAATTATGATAACAATTCGGTTTGGGGAGCAGGGATTTCGACCGGGATATGGGATGAGCCGCAGGCTCAGATTGATTGCCAACATGGCGGTCAGCGGCGGCCGGCGATTGTCCAGCAGTTGAGGAATCTTGATTTTGTTTTTGACTTTAAACCGCTTTTGAAGGCGGGGAGGACTTATCGGTTGTATGCCAAGGTGAACGGCAGTGATGAGGATGTGTTTTTGTATAGCTGTTGGAACCAATGGAATCCGGTGGAGGTTACCTGGTTTAAAGTGGATAGCGGTTTGAACCATGCCGGGGAAGTGACGCCAGTGTCGGGGGATGGGACGGCAAACGGCGGTGCCACTTGGGTGGTGCCGACAAATGCGCCGATCGGGGCAACGTATGTGGTAATCAGTGAGGTGACAGATGCCAATGGGTCGAGGCTGTATCAGTTGCCAAGTTTTAACAGTGATGCGGTGGCGGGAGCGGCAATCAAAAAAGAGGTGGCGATTGTTCCAGGGCCTGATTTGGAGTTGGTAAACACCAGAACCAGTAAGGTAATAGATACTGAAAAGGATGGTTCGGGTGGCGATACCGGCAGAAATCAAATATGCGATCAAAATTATTTCTTGGTAGAGAGTTCAGCCGACAGAAAGATTACTTTTAAAATCAAAACTTCAGTGACGACGGACAAGGCGGTGTTGGAATTTTGGGAGGCGGCAAATAAATATTTGTCGGTGGGGGTGAGCGGAATGACGAAAGGCTTGGAGATAGTCCAAAAAAGCGGTTCGGAGCTGCCCAGGGTGACTATTGTTGACAGTGAAGTTGGGTTTGCGGATATGGGGGGAAACCGGACGGTGTCGATCCCAATCCTTTTTGGAATGGACTTTGGCCAAAGAATTTATGATCTAAAATTAGGACTCTATAGTAGTGGCGGGATTGGCCTGGATTCTTTAGACTCCAATCGTGACCTCAAAATCTGGAACTGCCAAGTCGGGGTCAGTGGGGGGATTTATGACGGATCGGCAGGTTCGGTATGTTCAACCGGAACCGGTTTTAGCACCCTGGCCGATCCCGCCTTAATCAATTTCACTTCGTTAACCTACGATGGGATCGA
>DCTR01000039.1:8752-9267 GCA_002329385.1 Candidatus Shapirobacteria bacterium UBA1435 | reverse complement strand
GGCCAAAGCTTAATCTGGGGAGCAGAGTATCGGCCTATTTTTAATTCAGACAACGGTTTCGCTTCGCCGGTAATCAGGGTAATAGACGGAGTGGGGACGACCTTTTGCCCGGGTGGACAAATTTCTTTGACCAGTAACGCCGTGGTCGATCCATACCAGAGCAACCCAACGGCCAGGATCGACTATTCGGCGGCGATCAACCAGTCTCCCTGGTATCAGGTATTGGGGGCCGGAATCAAGGCCAAAAACAACATCACCGACAACGTGCCGGTGACGGTTGACAGCTCGATCAGGGCAATAAGCATCGGGACGACGGTTTTGGGAGTGGCGGACAGCAACAGCGGTATCATTGCCGCCACCAACATCGATTCCGGCCAGGGATCAATGGGAATTCCCACAAACTTGTCGATTAACGAAAACATCATCGCCACCGACGACGACTACAGCTATGAAGAAATCTTTGACAAGTATTACCGCAAAAACAGCCAGGGCAGGCTGATCGACAGCGCCAGCAC
>DCTR01000039.1:0-8615 GCA_002329385.1 Candidatus Shapirobacteria bacterium UBA1435 | reverse complement strand
TGAAGGTTGACGGCTCGCTTTATGCCAACGGTTTAGTTAGAATGTTAAGAGACCTGAATTTAGTCGGTGGAGTATCGCCAAACAATACCACGGCGGCAGTACTGATTAAACACCGACCTGATTTAATTGTGGGGATGCCCTCAAGGCTGACCCAAATATTAACCAGTTGGAGAGAAGGCTTATGAAAGGACAGATCGCTTTAATAGTCTTGATTGTTTCAACAATTGTGCTGACGCTGGGGCTATCGCTGTCGAGAAAGACGGTGGTGGAGACAAAGATTGATACGGACGAAGAGCTGCTAAAACAAGCGTTTAATAACGCCGAATCGGGAATTGACTATTACCTGGCGACCGGAAACACCAATTACAGCACCGGAGAAGGGGGCAATTCGGCCACCGTTACGGCCACTGATATCGGGGCAACGCGAGTGTTGACTTCGGATGGGATAGTGATGAGAAATGAGAATGTTTATTTTTGGCTGGTGGGGCACAACCAGGCGGATGGCAGCATTAATTTTGCCGAGGCTTATACAGGTGGTTCGGTGGATGTTTGCGTGGATAGCGGTTTTAATGGATTGGTTTATTTGCTTTATTTGTACCGACAGGGGGCAGAATATAAGACGGAAAGGGTTGGTTATTCTTTTGGTAGCAGTAGCGGAACCGGGTTTGTTAGCGTTGGCAGTCCAATAGACTGCGGCGGGGGCAAAAAAGGGGTGACATACAACCTAAAAAATTCGCCGATTTTGTTGGTTTTATCGCCATTGACGGGAAATACCAATATAGACATAAAGGGTGATGCCAATTTCCCCATCCAGGGCAAGGATATCAGTGCAGTTGGCCAGGCTGGTGAAGTGTCTACCCAGGGGGTAAAAAGACGAGTGAGGGTGAGAAGAATTTATGAGGTGCCCTCGTTCTTTTTGGAGGGAATTACTGCGGCCGGGGTTGTAAATAATTAGAGTTTGTTTATACTTAATTTTATGAGTGATTTTTTTGGAATTGACGTAGGGGTGGGGACAACTAAAATAGTAGCTTTGAGCAAGGATGCAAACGGGGGAATAATCTTGGACGCCATTGGAGAGACAAAGTCACCAAGGGTGGAGTGGACAAAGGAAAGCAAGGGAAAGCAGGCAAACCAAGTGGCGGATTCGATTAAAGGGTTGATTGCCGATTTGAGGATAAAACAAAAACAGGTCGTGGCAACTTTGCCGGAAGACGAGGTGGTTTCGAGGTTAATAAATCTGCCGCCTTTAAAGGAGTCGGAAATCAGGGATGCCCTTAAATTTGAAGCGGAGACATTTGTCCCCTACCCTCTTGACCAGGTGTCGATTGACTATGAGATAGTCGAACAGGACGAAGGCGGGAGACTTTCGGTTTTTGCCATAGCGGCCAGAAATGATTTGATACAAACATATGTCAAATTATTTAAGAGTTTGGGGTTGGAATTGATCGCCTTAGAGTCACCGGCGATTGCGATGAAGAGGGTGGTTAACTTAAACGTGCCACAGGTTAGCGGGGTGATCGTGGTGGATATGGGAGAAAAATATTCGGATATTATTGGAATGTCGGGGGGCAATATTAGATTCACCAGATCAATGTCGGTGGGCGGAGAATCGCTAACCAGGTCGATTTCGATTAACTTGAGCTTGGATATGGATTCGGCCGAAGAATACAAAAAGGCCTATGGGATGAAAGAAATGGAACTGGAGGGGAAGATAAAGGCGGCATTGACACCGGTATTCAGCAGTATGGCCGAAGAGATCAGGCGGGCAATGACCTTGTTTGCCGAGGAGAGGGGGCGGGCGGTTGATATTTTGGTTTTAAGTGGTGGCGGGGCTAATTTGCCGGGGTTGGCGGAAGAATTGACCAGGACACTCGGGGTGGAGGTGCAGGTGGTTCAGCCGTTTTTGAAGGTCGACAGTAGTAAGCTAAACTTGCCGGTTAACCTGAACTCGGAGGGTTGCCGGTTTAGCATCGCCGTTGGGTCGGCTTTGAGGGGATTGATATGATGGAGCTTAACCTGTTGCCGTCAAGGGCACGGTTTCAGCAGAAAAAAATCAAGTTAAGAAAAAAGATTGCCTTGTTTATGACAGGAATGGTGTCGGTGTTGGCGGTGATGCTGGCAACGGTCGGTTTTTTTTGGATTTTGTCGAGCCTGAAACTTAAGACAGAAGAAAGGAGATACAATACGGTTTTAAAAGACTACGAGTCTTTGGTGCAGGGGGTGGCGACCAGCCAGGATTTGAAATATAAGGCAAAAATATTGGGGAGAGTATTGAGTGAGCGGTTTGAATACGGTAATTTTATAAAAAGGATTGATTCGTTTTTGATTAACAATGTGACCATTGAAGACTATAAATTGGTGGGGTTGGAAAAGATCAGAATAAACGGCTTAGCGACTGGAGAGAATATTGAAGAAGTGGAGAAAAAGGTTGACCAGATTAATCGCGGTGAAGTTGAGGGTTTTGCTTCGGCTAAACTGGTGTCGCTTTTAGTGAACAAGGGAGTGTGGAAATTTAGTTTGGAGGTGGGAACAAAATGACGAACAAGCGGGCGATGCCGGAAACAGTTTTTGGCATTGAGACTGATTTGGCCAGGGGCTTGATTTTGCCATTTTTTACTTTTGTGGCTTTTGTAGTGATTACCTTGGGGGTGGTAGTGCCGAAAGTTGGGGAGATTGGCGAGATGAACCAGAAGGCCAAGGAGATAATCCAGAAAAGAAACGGCGTTTTGGAAAAGAAGAACTATATATTGTCGGTTGACCAAAACGACTTGAAAAGAAACGTGGTGTTGTTAAACAATTCGTTACTTAGAGAGAAAAACTGGTATGTGGTGATCAATGTGGTTAATCGGGTTGCCCAAAGTTACGGGTTTCAGATTGAGTCGTTTTCGGTGACGCCAGGGAAGGTGTCGGAAGAGGGAGAAGGGATGTTAAAAGCAAAAACAGACGTGGTGGCAAAGATACCGGTAAACATGATTCTGGCTGGCCCCCAGAAGAGTTATTTGGAATTTGTGTTGGCTTTGGAAAAAACTTTGCCGCTTCTGGTAATTGACAAGTTTGAGATGAAAAGCAGTGGTGAGATTGTGCAGCTGGACTTGATTGTTTCTTCTTATTATATGGGAGAGCAGAACACCTCCTTGCCAACAAATTTGACCTTGACCGACCTAACCCTAAAAAAGGAGGAAAATGAGGTGCTTAAGACGTTGTGGACATTTGCCAACGCGATGGAAGAAGGCAAGTCGGAAGCGATAAAGGAATTTGTGAGATACCAAAGAAACGACCCCTTTAGTCTTTGATCTCGAGGCTGAAGCGCTGGTTGGGGTGAGAAAGACTAAGGAGAAGGCGGATGGCTTTGATAATACGTCCATCTTTCCCGATTATTTGACCAACTATTTCCGGAGGCGCGACAATAATAAGGCGGGCTAAATCATCCTCTTGGACGGTCTCAATGGAGATGTTTTGGTCAGGAAGGATGACGCCGAGTAGGTACTGGAGGGTATCATTGATACTGGTCATGGTCTAGGCGGCGACGGCGGTTTGGGGGTTAGTAACGGTATCTTTCGCCTTTTTTTGCGGTTTTTTGGTTGGATAGTTAGCAGGGTCAAGGAGGCGGTTGAGACCCAGGGTTGACTGGGCGCCTTTTTTGAGCCAATCGTTGAGCCTGTCGCGGTTAAGCTGGAGGGTTTTGGTTTGAGGGGTGTAGAAACCAAGATCGTCGACAAATTTGCCGCCGGATTTGCTCTTGGCTTCGGCGACAACAATACGATATGTGCGTTGGTGTTTTTTACCCCTGATTGATAGTTTAATTTTTAGCATAGTGGCAATTATACCTTATTTATTGATTATTAGAAAGAATTTTGGTGCCGGCGATGGCGGCGACCTCTTCGGCCCTTTGCTTTGATTTGCCGGTGCCGGTGGCAATAAGGTTATCACCAAGATAAACACCAACCTCAAAGATTTTGTCGTGATCGGGGCCGGTTTCTTTGAAAGTTTGGTAGTGAGGGGTTATGCCTTGCTTGGCTTGAGCGATCTCCTGAAACTGGCTTTTGGGATCTTTGAAGACGTTTTGTTTGGAAATTTCGATGACGCTTGGATAGAGAAATTTTTTCAAAAAACGCCTGACGGCAACTAGCCCCTGGTCAAGATAGATAGCGCCGAGAACGGCTTCGAAGGTGTCGGCAAGGATGGATTGATTTTGGCGGCCGCCGTGGGCTTCTTCGCCTTTGGAAAGGAGAATGTGGTTACCGATGCCGATATTTTGGCTGATTTTGGCCAGATTGGAGGTGCAGACGATGAGCGCCCGCAGATTGGTAAGGTCCCCTTCTTTGTAGTCGGGAAACAGGGAAAATAGAGTGTCCGATATCCAGAACTCCAGAATAGCGTCGCCCAAATATTCCAGCCTTTCGTTGGAAGAGAGGACGGAGTTTTTGTTTTCATTGAGGAATGACCGGTGAACAAGCGATTGAGAGAGCAATTGGCGGTTTTTAAATTCCACAGAAATTTTTTCTTCGAGTTGGCGGGTTGTTGGTTCAGGGTTCATGAGGTGATGGGGTTTGACTGCCAGCGGCCGGGGGCGAATCGGTGGAGATATTAAACTGCTTAATAATTGAACCGATGACACCATTGACAAACGATGAGCTGGACTGGGTGCCAAATTCTTTGGCCAGTTCGACGGCTTCGTCGACAATGACTTTGGGTGGGGTGGTTTTTTCGATTAACATTTCCCAGATGGCACAGCGGAGGATGGCCAGGTCGACTTTATTGATTTTTTCCAACGGCCATTTGGGAGCGTTTTGCCTAATTGCATCGTCGATGGTGTTGAGGCTATTGATGACCTTTTGGGCTTGAGGATCGTCGACGGTCTGATTTGCCATTTGATAGGCAAAAACCGCCTGCATGGCCTTAATTCTTCTAATGTGGCGGGGGTCGTGTTTATTTTTCACTGTTGGCAGTTAGGACAGAGAAATCCGGCCATCTTTGGCTGGTTACATTTCGAACAGTTGGTGGTTTTGGCGATTTTGGCGGTTTGCTGGGTTGCCCGACGGCGGCCCTGGCGACGCGATGATGGCCAATGTTTCGGTAAAGCGGTCATAGAGGTTATTATATAACTTGGCGGTCAAAACATAAACAGCTAAATAGACGGTTCAGTTGGAGGCGGGAAGGCGGGCTTCGGACTGGCGAGAGATTAAACGATTTAGGTCGAAACTAGGATCGAGATTTTGGAGGGAGGCGAGAACCTTCTGGGAAAGCTGGATTAACTTAAGATCGGAAATATCGGCTAATTTAAGTGAAGGAAAGCCGTGTTGAAGAAAAGAGAAGATTTCGCCGGGGCCGCGATGGGCAAGGTCGTAGCGGGCGATTTTTAGGCCGTCTTGACAGTTCTGTAAATATTTCAAACGACTGATGGCTAGACTGTCTGGCGATTGGCTGAAAAGGAAGCAGTGGCTTTGGCGCTGGCTTCGGCCGACGCGCCCCCGTAGTTGGTGGAGCTGGGCGAGACCGAAGCGTTCGGCATTTTGGATAACGATAATGGCGGCGTTGGGGATGTCGACACCGACTTCGATAATGGGGGTAGTGACCAGGATATCAACACTCCCCTGCCGGAAGCAGTCAAGTATTTTTTGGCGTTCCTTGGCGGGAGTTTTTCCATGAATTAGACCGAGTTTGAGGTTGGGGAAGATTTCTTGGGAGAGATAAAGATATTCTTGGGTGGCGGCTTTGACGTCGGTAAGGGCGGTCGACGATTCGATGAAGGGACAAACCAGATAGACCTGACAGCCAGTTTGAATAACCTGCTGGGCAATCCACTGGTAGCATTGGTGATGTTTTTGAGGTGGGACGTAGAAGGTTTTGACGGGCGGACGGTTGCCGGGGATGGTGGTAATGGTGGACAGCTGGAGGTTGCCAAGCATGGTAAGGCTGATGGTACGAGGGATAGGGGTGGCGGTCATGGTGATAGAGTGGGGAGGGGTTGGTAGGTCAGAGAGGAACGACCTTTGCCTGACGCCGAACTTGTGTTGTTCGTCGAAAATAACCAGGGCGGATTTGTCGAGTTTGTTTTTTTGAAAAAGAGCGGCGTGAGTGCCGATGATGATGGAATTGGGTTTGAGACGGGATAGGTCGGGCTTGCTGGAGCCGGTAAGTAAGATAATTGGCAGACGAAAACTGTGGAAATATTTGACAAAATTTTGGTAATGCTGGTTGGCCAGAATTTCGGTTGGGGCGATCAAAAGCGACAAGCGGTTGTTTTGAGAGGCAAGAAAGCAAGCCAGGGCGGCGATGATGGTTTTACCCGAGCCAACATCGCCCTGAAGCAGGCGATTGGCCGGAGATTGGGAGGAAAGCAGGTCGTTTCTTATCTCCTGCCAAACAGTGTTTTGGGATTCGGTCAGCTGAAAAGGCAGTGATAACAAAAAACGGCTAAAGGATTTTTCGATCTTTGGGTTGGTTGACAAAATGAATTGTGGGGTTTTCTGGGACAACTGTGATTTTAGAAGCAGTGATTGTGACTGTAGGGAGATGACTTCGTCTAGAGCCAGGCGGAGTTTGGCTTGATTAAGAGCGTCCTGATTTGGAGGACAATGAATAAAGCGGAGGGCGTTGGTGCGGTCGAGAAGCTTATATTGGTTTAGGATTTGCCGGGGAAGCGGGTCGGCGACGGTGGAGAGAAAAGAGGTTAGCTGGGAATTGATGACTTTTCTGAACCATGAGGAATTTAACCCTTTTGTCTCTGGATATATTCCGATTATCTGACCGATTTGGGATGATTGGCGATAGGGAGAAATTAGGGTCGGTCGGTTTTGAAAGAGGGAAACAGTGCCAGCAAAAAGATATTTTTGACCGGGGATGATGGTTTTGGCAAGATAGGGCTGGTTAAACCAGACGATATCGACGGTGCCGGTTTGATCTTTGAGGACGGCCTTTTGGAGATTTTTTCCTTGTCTGGTGTAGATATTCTGGAATTTGATGATGGTGCCACGAAGGGTGACGTTTTGGTCGGGACAAATCGAGGAGGCGGTTTTTATTTGGGTGAAGTCGAGGTAACGAGTGGGAAAATGATAAAGCAAATCATGTGGGTCGAAGATTGACAGACGGTTTAATTTTTCGATGGTTTTGGGACCGATGCCGGGGATGGCGGAAAGCAGGCTCATTAGCTTCATGTTATCATTAAACAATGAAGGTGAAAGCGAAGACGATAAAAAAAGCAGTGTTGGTGATTGCGACTTTGGTTTTACTGTTGTCAGGGTTAATGCCAAGCATTGGTGTGCTGTTGAAATGAGAGCGAAGTTACAAAATTTGTGGTCAGAAGTAAAAGTTTTTGGAAGAGAGGCAAAACTTAAATTAACGGTTACAATCAAGTCATTGCGAGAAAAAATAACAAATAACCGGAGAAAGATCGTTTTGGGGTTATTTTGGGTGATGTTGGGTGGGGTTTTGTTGGGATTTTTGGGAGTATTTTTTCTTTTTGCCTGGTATTCAAAAGATTTACCGACGCCAACTCGGGTGGTAAGGAGGGAGGGATATGCGACGAGGATATACGACCGTAATGGCGAGGTTTTGTATGACGTGTATAAGGAGGCAAAGAGAACGCCAGTGTTGTGGGAGGATGTTCCGGATTATTTGAAACAGGCAACGATTGCCGTTGAGGATAAGGATTTCTATAAACACAAAGGGTTTGATCCATTAACCCCGTTTAGGATTGTAAAAAACTTCGTGTTTTTCAAGAAGCTGACCGGCGGATCAACCCTGACGCAGCAATTGGTAAAGAATGTGCTGCTGACTCCGGAAAGATCAGTAAATCGGAAGATCAAGGAGTTGATTTTGGCCATCCAAATCGAAGCAAAATACAAGAAAGACGAAATATTGTTGATGTATTTGAACGAAGCCCCTTATGGAGGGGCGGCTTGGGGGGTGGGGGCAGCCTCGGAGCAGTATTTTGGCAAACCGGTGTCGGAATTATCGCTGGTAGAATGCGTAATTTTGGCCGGTTTACCCCAGAGTCCAAGCGTCTATTCGCCTTTCTCCAAGACACCCAGGGCATATGTCGATCGGACAAAACATGTGGTTGATAGGATGGTGCAGGATAACTATATCGACCAGAAGCTGGCGACGGAGACAATGGAGGAGGTAAAGACTTATGAGTTTTATGAGAATAAAACCACAATAATTTCACCTCACTTTGTTTTCTGGGTAAAGGAGGAGCTGGCAAAAAGATACGGGGATGAAGTAGTTGAGGGCGGCGGACTTAAGGTTTATACCACTTTGGATTTAAGACTGCAGAATGAAGTGCAGAAAGTAGTGAGCGAGGAGATAGAAAAGTCGGAGAAGCTTGATATATCAAACGGAGCGGCCTTAGTGATGGACCCGAGAGACGGACAAGTGTTGGCAATGGTCGGGTCGAGAGGTTATTTTTCGGATAAGACTGACGGTAAATTTAACGTGGTTACCCAGGGGTTAAGACAACCCGGTTCGTCGATCAAACCAATAACCTATTTGACGGCGATCAAAAGAGGCTGGACGGCGGCCAGTATGGTGGTGGATGCGCCAGTAAGTTTTTCGGGAGGAGTGGGGCAAAAGGATTACGAACCGCAAAACTATAACGGAAAGTTCAACGGGCC
>DCTR01000041.1:15667-27846 GCA_002329385.1 Candidatus Shapirobacteria bacterium UBA1435 | reverse complement strand
TCTGATTATTGTTATCTTTCAAAATCCATTCTCGGCTGTCTTTCCAACTTATCAACTTCATTCACCCACCTGCCGCCTTTTGCCCGATAAAAGCCCGCCACCCCGATCATTGCCGCGTTGTCAGTGTTGAGTTCTTTCTTTGCCGGTAAGTATATTTTCCGCTCCAATTTTTTTGCCATTTCTCTTAACCTGCGTCTTAATTCCTTATTGGCCATTACCCCGCCAGAGGCGGTCAGCATTTTTGGTTGATATTTTACTGCCGCCAGCCTGAACTTTCTCACCAACATCTCGATTACCGCTTCTTGAAAACTTGCCGCTAGATTAAATAAATTTTTATTAATCTCTTCTTCTGGCCAATCTTTAATCTTATAGTAAAAACTCGTTTTTAATCCCGAAAAACTGTAGTTAAGAATGTTATTATCCGCCAACGGTTGTGGCAGCTTCAAAAAATCTTTATCGCCGTCTTTTGCCAATCTCTCCATCACCGGCCCTCCCGGATATCCCAACCCCAGCATCTTCGCCGCCTTATCCAGCGCTTCGCCTCCGGCGTCATCCAATGTCTCTCCGACTGTTTCAAACCGAAACCCTCCTTCATTATCCCGCTCCACCCTCACAATTTTCGAATGACCTCCTGATACGGTAAGAGCTAGTAATGGAAATTCAAATTTTCTTTTCGGTAAGCCGTTAATATTTTTTACCCAATTACTTAAAATATGTCCTTCAACATGGTTAACAGCAACTAATTTTTTACCGTATTTCTTTGCCAGTTTTTTGGCTTCCTCGACTCCGACCTCCAAAGCTGGCGCCAGTCCTGGTCCGGCCGTCACCGCTATTACTTCGACTTCGCCAATTTTTCTCTCCGCCTCTTCGGTTGTCTTTGCCCCCAGTGCCTTTTGTATCACCGGGCCGATGTTTTCCTGATGGCCCCTCCTGGCTAGATTTGGCACCACTCCTCCCCACCTGGCGTGCAGGTCTGTCTGCGACGAAATGATGCTTCTAATCACCCTGTCGTCTTCCATTAGTGCCGCACAGGTGTCGTCGCAGCTTGTCTCAATCGCCAATATTTTCATAATCGTTTTTAATCTAATGGTTTTCCTCTAAAGTATGAAATTTTAACATTTCTCCTAAATGTAGTATTATTCTATTTATCACCTTGACCATATTTATCAATCAAGCAAAATCAATATTTGTAAATTGAAAATTAACCGTCAATTTTATGCCCGCCAATCGTATTGATCTAAACACCCTTGGCCAAAAACGTTTTTACCAGACTTCAATCCTGGTTTTCATCACCCTGTCCCTAATCGGCATTATCATCATTTTTCTTTTTCTCAAAAGCCGCTCTAACCCCAACCTCACCCCTATTTCTCCCTTGCCCTCTTCTGCCCCAGCCGCTACCCCNNCATCCCCCAGTCCTTCTCCAACTTCGGTGCCGCCTGCCGATCCGTCAAATTTACTTTTTGAGTCTCCCGTCGACGGCTTTAGGGCCTATTATCAGCCACATCGTCAGGTTTACCAAGACAAGGAAGCTTCTGGTAATCGTTATACTTTTTATGCTCCGCAAAGCTCCATTACTGTCCATATTGGTCAGTCTTGGTCATGGCAGCCGCCCCAAAGGCAATTTAGTTCTGACTTTTTGGTTGCCGGTCAGCCTACCTATCGTTACGACATCAATCAACAGACCATTGTCGATTTTGAAATAAACGGCCAAAAATTTACCCTCCAGTGTCTCCATCGTGCTGATCCTCAAGTTAAGTCGGAATGTTTTCAGTTTTTCTCCGATTTCTCTTTGCTCTAGCCGCCGTAATGTAGTATTATCTTGCTATGAAAAAAACACTTCTGATCTTCATCGGTATCGCCCTCTTTTTAGGTCTTTCTTTAATGAATTCATACAACGGTTTAGTCACTTTAAGCCAAAATTCCGACAAACAATGGGCCCAGGTCGAAACTCAATATCAACGGCGTTTCGATCTTATTCCCAATTTGGTCTCCTCAGTTGAGGCCAGCATGAAGCAGGAACAAAAGGTTTTTGCCGATATTGCCCAGGCCCGGACTCAATATTCCGGCGCCACCACCGTCGCCGACAAAACCAAAGCCGCTTCTGAACTCGAAGGCGCCGTTGGTCGTCTTTTAGTTATTATGGAAAACTACCCCCAGCTTTTATCCAACGAAAATGTCAGCAAACTGATGGACGAATTGGCCGGCACCGAAAATCGTATTTCTACCGAACGCCGCCGTTTCAACGACGAAGTCACCAACTACAATCTTGCCGTCAAAAGATTTCCCGGTAGTATTATCGCTTCTCTTTTCAAGTTTCAGGAAAAGCCGCTTTTCCAATCGGTTTCGTCGGCTGATCAGGCCCCTGCGGTCAAATTCAACAACTGATGGGGTTGATCAGACTTGCCGCCTGGCTTCTTTTTTTATTCTTTTCTCCCCACTCTCTTGTCTGGGCGCAAAACTTGCCTGCTGCCCAAAACTATGTTTCCGATTTTGCTCAGGTCATCGACAGTCAATCCGAGTCAGATCTGAACCAAAAACTTTCCGCCCTTGAATCTCAAACCGGTGTTCAGGTTGCCGTTGTTACTGTTGCCGGTCTGGAAGACATGTCTGTCGAAGAATATGCCGAAAAACTTTTTCAAAAATGGGGGATTGGTAAAAAAGGTGAAGACAATGGTCTGCTACTTTTAGTTTCCCCTTCCGACCGTGAAGTTCGTTTTGAGGTAGGGTATGGCCTTGAACCCGTCATTACCGATGGCCGCGCTGGTGAGATTATTCGCAACCAGTTAATTCCCCAGTTTAAGCAAAACAACTACCAGCAGGGGATAATCGACGCCGTTGGTCAAATTAGTAAATTTGTTTCCACTCCCGTCACCCCCTCGACCCCTCCTTCTCTTCCCTCCCTTGCCGACTTTGTCGGTTTTCTAATCACCGGCGGGGTAGTTTCTTTCTATCTTTTCAGCTTTTTTATCCCGATTATCGTCTATTTTACCTCTTTCTTGGCCCGCACCAAAAGTTATTATCTTGGCGGCGTGATCGGCTTTATTCTTGGCCTTATCTTTTTACGGCTAGTCGGCGGTCTCATCTTTGGCCTTTTTGGCCTTATCCTCGATTATGTTCTTTCCAGAAACTATAAGGTTTTTAAGTCGACTGGCCGTCGCACCGACTTCTTCGGTTCGCGCGGCGGTTTTTGGTCGGGAGGTGGTGGTTTCAAAGGCGGCGGCGGGGGTTTTGGCGGCTTTGGCGGTGGTCGATCCGGTGGTGGCGGTGCCTCCGGCAAATGGTAGTTAAAATTGGTAGCTTATTTTTCGTTTTGTCTGGCCGACATACTCAAACTGGACTCTGATCAAGCTGGTTGCCTTCTTTAATTTCTTTAGCGCCTCTTCTCCCATGTTTTCCGGCCACTCAATACAGACAACGTTTTCCTTATCAAACTGTTTCCAGAAAGCTATTTCCTCAAGCTCCACTTCACTCTTGATCCTGTATAAATCAAAATGAATAAATTTCCCCTTCACCAAATCATTCCTCATCTCGTATTCGTTCATAATCGTGAAAGTCGGTGAGGTAATTATTCCTTTCACTCCAAGTTCTTTTCCCACCGCCTTGGCAAAAACTGTTTTACCTCCCCCCAAATCTCCGGTTAGCACAAACGTTATCGGTTTATTTTTTGCCTTGTATTTTTTGATCGCCTTTTTAAGCAAAAATATTGCGATCTTGCCAGTTTCTCTCTCTGAATCCGATATTAACGTTTCCGTCCCCCCCGCCATCAGCTCTCCACGTCTTAACACCCTGATCTCCGATTCTGTCGCGTCGACAACCGTCGACGGCAGATTTATTGGCAGTTTGCCCCCGTCAATTATCAGGTCTATCATCGTCTTTTTCTTTTGGCTCAACGACGACAGCAGGCTGTCGACTGAATAATGTGGTGCTCTGCCTGATAGGTTAGCCGAGGTTGCTGTAATCGGCCGGTTTATCGTTTTTACTATTTCGTTTATCAGCTGGTTGTCTGGTATTCTGATCCCCAGCGTTCCGTTTGCTGCTTCCACTCCCTTGGCCAGTCGGTGTTTCCCCTGGCAGACAATGGTAAACGGTCCTGGTAACAGATTTTCAACTACTTTCTCTGCCGTCTTCGACCAAACCACATATTTCTTCGCCATTTCCTTGTTGGCCACTGCTACCGATATTGCCTTGCCCTGCCATCGGTTTTTAAATCCGATAAGTTTATCTACTGCTTTTTGGTTTGTCGCGTCCACAAATAACCCATACACCGTGTCGCTTGGTAAAACCACTAATCCTCCCTTCCTGATGCATTCCGCCACCGTCTTCAGCATTCTCTCTTTTCCTTTTCCGATTTTAATTATTTTCATTGGCCTGCCAGCAGCTTTATATAGTTTCTTCTTCTATTTCCTTTAATCTTTCCGGCTTCAGGTTATTCATTTTTTTTAATGCCTTTATCCTAATCCATTCCGGACGGTACCAATTATTTTCGTCATTCCTTTTTGCCTCTGGACCGCCCAAAGTCACCTTCTCTCCCTTGGTTTGGCATCGGTAATAAAACAGCCTTTTTTTCTCTCTGCTGTCTTCAAACCACAGTTGGCAGCCAACTAATTCCAATCCCGTCTCTTCCCATATTTCTCTCTTCAGTCCCTCCTCAAGTGTTTCCCCGTCTTCAACTCCTCCTCCCGGTGTCACAAAATATTCTTCCCCCTTTTTCTTCCTGTGGATCAATAGGATTTTATCTCCCCTAATAATTACTCCTCTGACGTTTTTGTCTGTTCTCATCGCCAGATTATATCAAGAAAAACAATTTTTACCCTCTCCTTCGTGCTAAAATAGTCCCATGGATAAAGCCTATCAGCCTGCCGGTGAAGAAAAAATCTACCAGCTTTGGGAAGAACACCAGGCTTTTACCCCCACTGTTCCGTCTTCTCCCTCTTCTGCCCGTCGTCATCGCGAACCTTTTGTTATTATTCTTCCTCCCCCCAATGCCAACGATCCTCTTCACGCCGGCCATGCCCTCTACACCGTTGAAGACATTATGGTTCGATTTCACCGCATGTTGGGTGATCCCACCCTTTGGCTCCCCGGCACCGACCACGCCGGCATCGAAACCCAATTCGTTTTTGAAAAATATCTCCAAAAAGAAGGCAAATCACGCTTTGACTACGACCGTTCCACTCTCTATCAGCTGATTTCTGACTACGTCAGCGAAAAGCAGGGGATAGCCATAAGTCAGATGAAACGTCTTGGCTTTTCCCTTGATTGGTCCCGTCTCAAATTTACCCTCGATGAGGATCACACCCATCGTGTATATGCCGTTTTTCGTAAAATGGTTGAGGAGGGTCTGGTCTATCGGGGTGAAAAAATTGTCAACTATTGCACCCGTTGCGGCACTGCCTTTTCCAATTTAGAAGTAAATTATCAGGAAGAAGTTACTAAACTGTATTACCTGAAGTATGGTCCTTTCACCTTGGCCACCACTCGTCCCGAAACCAAATTTGGCGATACTGCTGTGGCTGTCAATCCCAAAGATCCTCGTTACCGTCAATACGTCGGTCAAGAAATCACCGTTGAAGGTCTGATCGGCCCCTTCAACGTCAAGGTCATTGCTGACGATATGGTTGATCCGAAATTTGGCACCGGTGTCGTCAAGATTACTCCCGCCCACGACCCCGACGACTTTGAGGCAGGTCTCCGTCACGGCTTGCCCATAAAAAAAGTCATTGGCCTTGACGGTCGTCTCAATGAGTTAACCGGAAAATATGCCGGTCTAAAAGTTGCCCAAGCTCGCGAACAGGTCGTCGCCGATATGGCCCAAAAAGGGATGATCGTTAAGGTTGACGACAACTATGTCCACCGCATCGGCCGCTGTTATCGCTGCAACAGTGTTATCGAACCAATGGTCACCCCCCAATGGTTTGTCAAGGTCGACCCTCTTGCCCGGCCCGCCGTCAAAGCTGTCGAGGAAGATAGGGTTAAGATTTTTCCCAAAAGATTCAAAAAAACTTTTCTTACCTGGATGGCAAACATCAAGGATTGGCCCATCTCCCGCCAAATTATTTGGGGACACCGTATCCCTGCCTGGTATGTTTTAGACGGCACCCCTCAAGCCGTTGTTTCTTTTGTCGATCAGGACAAGCAAATCCAAAGTGGTTTCTGGAAAGATCTTAAGGGTAAATTCAGTTTTGATCTGATCAAGTCCGGGTTGCAGTCTTTAACCGTCCCTGCCGATACCAAATTTTACCTTTCTGAAAACGAGGCCAATGAGCATGGCCAATATGTTCTCCAGGAAACCGACACTTTTGACACCTGGTTTTCTTCTGGCCAATGGCCTTATTCTACCCTTGGCTGGAGTCCCGACGGCCGCCACTCTCCGGATTTCGAATATTTCTACCCCACCACTGTCCTAGATACCATGTGGGATATTTTGTTCTTTTGGGTTGCCCGGATGATTATGATGGGCATCTATGTCACTGGCCAAGTTCCTTTTAGGGTGGCCCACATGCATTCCCGTGTTCTCGACGGCAAGGGCCAAAAAATGTCCAAGTCAAAAGGCAATGTCATTAACCCCATTGATATAGTTAATAACTATGGGGCCGATGCCCTGCGCTTGGCATTGGTTATCGGTGTTGCTCCCGGTTCCGACATCGCTCTCTCCGACGACAAGGTCCGCTCCCAGCGTAATTTCATCAACAAAATCTGGAATGCCTCCCGTTTTGTCCTTTTCCATCTCGACCAGTTTGTCGTCGATAATCCCCAAAATATTACCTCCCTCTCTCCTGCGAATTTTCAAAAAAGCCAATTAAAAAGCAAAGAGGATAAGGAAATAATCGATAAGTTAGATAAACTAATTTGTTCTGTAACCAAAAACTTCAACTCCTACCACTTCGGTCTGGCTTCGGAGTCCCTCTACCAGTTTTTCTGGCACGACTTTTGCGATCTCTATCTTGAGTCTGTCAAATCCCGCTCCCAGGAAGCCCTCCCCGTCCTTGTTTACGTGCTCATTACTAGCCTAAAACTCCTCCACCCTTTTGCCCCCTATGTTACTGAAACCATATATCAGATTCTTGGCCCGAAACTAAATTTAGAACCTCTTCTTCTGGCCAAATCGCCCTGGCCATCGCCCGCCCCATGAGACTAAAAAGCATAATCCGATTGGCCGTTATTTTCTTCTTAGCCGGATTGGTCTATCTAAATCAGTCCCATACCCGTTTCATTTATCCCCTAAACTATTACCGCCATCATTTGGCCTCATTATCTTACGGTCAGCGTTATTACGCCATCCTGCAGATGTGGTATTATTTCGCCCAAAAAAACGACTGGTCGTCAGCTTACGCTTTGGAAAAATACTTAGATCCCAACGACCTAACCTACTATAAATCCACCCATCATCCCAACGACATTGCTCAAAGCCTGGATCGTCTTGCCGCCAAGCCCCAAAAAACCATCGAAGACAATCTCGAAATCGCCCGCCTGTATTTAATTATCAACAAACCCGATCTTGCCGCCGAATACATCAAATCTGCCTACAATCAAGATCCCGTCCGCTCCGACCTGGAAAAATATTACCTTCGTCTGGTTTCGCCCTCACCCTCCTTTTTACCGGCAAATTAACCGGCTTCTTTATCCTTTTTCTTCCTCTTTCTTTCCCTCTTCACCCTTTTCCTCTGTTTCGCCTTCGGGCTTTTGCTCTGTCGCCGGTACTTCTGACGGTGGCACTTCCTCTGTCGCCACTACTTCTTCTTTCGGTTCCTCAATTTTAACTATCACCTGTTCCGGGTTGGTTTTAACTTCAATCTTTTCCCTGTCGATTTTTAAATCAGCCACGGTAATCGAATCATCCACCTTTTCCAGTCCCGAAACGTCAACTACGATCTTTTCCGGTAAATCTACGGGCAGACCTTCGACTTCAATCTCGTTGGTTACCTCAACCATCACCAATCCCGACTTAACCGCCATCGATTCGCCGGTCACCTCTACTGCCACGTTACTCACAATCTTCTCCTTAAGATTAACCTTATAGCAGTCGATGTGAATTAGTTCTCCGCCTACCGGGTGGTACTGTGGGTTTCTAAACATGATCGGATAATTTTGACCATCAATCGTCAATTCAACCAGCCCCGATTCTCCCGCCGCCTCAAAAACTTCCGCCAATCCTTTTCCTTCTATCTGTATTGCCAGCGATTCCATTCCTTTGCCGTAAACTGTTGCCGGCAGCCATCCTTCCTGTCTTAACTTTTTAACTTTTTTACCTTTGATATCACGAATTTTTGCTTCAATTTGGTGTGAGATTTTTGCCATTTTCTTCTTTTTCTACAGCCTACCCGCCACTCTAAATTTGGTGTTGGCGCGGCCTTCGAGATTAAGTAGGCCAATTATATCACGCTTTTAGCCATAATCGTTGTCCAATAAACTATTGGATTTGACAATTTCCCTTCTGTTGCTACAATATCGCCAATGTCAACTGTCGTCTCTCAACTCTGGTGGCGAAGCCTTTCAGCCCAGTCGGGAGATGTTTTTACGGCATAAAACAATTTCTTCTAAAGAATTTCCAAATCTCCCGGCTAACCCGGGAGATTTTTGTTAGGGACGTATTTTAACCGGCTAGAATGCTTGTCTCCAAAACGGGCGGTGGGGGTTCGAGTCCCTCCGTCCCTGCCAATCTCCTTATTTAATTTTTACCTNNATACAATGAAAAACAAATACAATTTACCAACAAAAGACGGTTATTTTGGCCAGTTTGGCGGTTGTTTTGCCCCTCCGGCCTTAAAGCCGGTTTTGGCCGATCTTAAGCGACAATACCTCGCTCTTCGCCGTCAGCCAGATTTTAAGCGCGAACTTGCCGCTTGTTATCGGCGCTACGCCAATCGTCCTAGCCCGCTCTATTTTGCCCAAAATCTAACCGACTACTGTCAGGGGGCCAAAATCTATCTTAAAAGGGAAGATCTAAACCACACCGGTTCCCACAAAATCAACAACTGCCTCGGTCAGGCTCTGTTGGCCAAAAACATGGCCAAAACCAAAATCATCGCCGAAACCGGCGCAGGCCAGCATGGTGTTGCCGCCGCCACTGTTGCCGCCATCTTTGGTTTTGAGTGCGATATCTACATGGGTCAGCGCGATATTGTTAATCAGCGGATGAATGTTTACCGCATGCAGCTGCTTGGGTCCAGGGTTATTCCCGTTACTCAAGGTCAGCAAACCCTCAAGGATGCTGTCGATGCCGCCTTATCTGCCTTTGTCAGCCAACCCAAATCCTACTACCTGCTTGGCTCGGCCGTCGGCCCTCATCCGTATCCCTTAATGGTTCGCGACTTCCAAAAGGTTATCGGCCAAGAGCTTCGCCGCCAGATACTTCGCCTCGAAAACCGCTTGCCCGACTATCTTGTCGCCTGTATCGGCGGTGGCTCAAACGCCATTGGTCTGTTTTACGACTTTATTAAAGACCGTTCGGTTAACTTAGTCGGCGTTGAACCGGCCGGGCTTGGTCCAAACACCAATCGTCACGGTCTGTCGCTTTCCAAAGGAAAACCTGGAATCATCCATGGTTTTAAATGTCTGGTTCTCCAGGGTCCTGACGGCCAGGTAATGGAATCTTATTCCGCCGCCTCGGGTCTCGATTACCCTGGTGTTGGTCCGGAGCACTGCCATCTTCGCTCGATTGGTCGTCTTTCTTCGGTTTTCGTTACCGACAAAGAGGCGGTGTCGGCTTTTCGTCTCCTCTCCAAAACCGAAGGCATCATTCCCGCCCTCGAATCGGCACACGCCATTGCCTATACCCTAAAACTGGCCAAAAAACTACCTTCCGACAGAGTTGTTGTCGTCAACCTTTCCGGCAGGGGAGACAAGGATGTCCAAAACGTCTGTCAGAATTTTTAGCCAGTTTTTAATGTTAAAATTTCACTAATCAAAAACTATGACTTTTCCAAAATCAAAGCCAAGAATTCTAACTGGTGATCGTCCCACCGGCCCGCTCCACCTTGGTCATTATGTGGGCACTTTGGCCAATCGGGTCAGACTCCAATCCGATTATGATTGTTTTTTTATTATCGCCGATCTCCACACATTGACCACCGCCCCCACCAAAGACAGAACTTCCACCATCTCCCTCCGGGCCAGGGGGCTGGTTCTTGACTATCTTTCCGTCGGCATTGATCCTTCTAGATGCGTCATTTATCAACAGTCGCAGGTGCCGCAGGTGGCATATTTGTCTTTAATATTTTCCATGCTGGTTTCCGTCCCCCGCTGTCAGCGGGTCCCCACTCTCAAGGAAGTCATGCACGATCTAAACATCGAAAAGCCTTCTCTTGGCCTTCTGACCTACCCTGTCCTCCAGGCCGCCGACATCCTCATGGTCAAAGCCAATCTGGTGCCGGTCGGCAAAGATCAGGAAAGTCACATCGAAGTCACTCGGGAAATTGCCGATACTTTCAACAAACTATACGGAGAGGTATTCCCCGTTCCCGAAGCCTTGATTGGCCATATTCCTTCCTTGGTTGGCACCGACGGCCAGGCAAAGATGTCCAAGTCGGTCGGTAATTGCATCTATCTTTCCGACGACGAAGCCACCGTCAATCAAAAGGTCAAAGACATGTATACCGATCCCAACCGTATTCGTGCCACTGACCCAGGCAAGGTCGAGGGCAATCCAGTTTTCATCTATCATGATGCTTTCAACGACAATAAGGCCGAAATTGCCGATCTCAAAGATCGCTATCTCCATGGTCGGGTAGGGGATGTTGAGGTCAAAGACAAACTAGCCCTCGCCATCAATAAATTCCTTACCCCCATTCGTGATCGTCGTGCCCGATATCAAAATCAGCCCGCCCTTATTGAAGACATCATCTCTTCCGGATCAGTTACTGCCGCCTCCGTCGCCCAAAAAACCCTAAACGAGGTTCTGGCGGCAATGGGAATTAGCTAAAACCATGACCTGTCCTCGCGNNTTATGATGGTTATTGTGATTTGTCCCAAAGCGTCGTCCAGTCCACCACTCCCGCCATCCCCTCTGCCTCCTCTTCCCGTCCCGACCTGCTGCTTGTCGTCTGCCTGCTTGCCCCGCCCTTAATCTACACCTTTACCTCAAAACACAAAATCTTTTGGAACTTGGTTTTACTTTTTTCCTTCATCGTCACTGCCGTCACTTCGGTTTTTTACGTCTTTGGCCAAAACAGCCCGCTGATTTATCGACAGCATCTTATCCTTGGCTGTCTCATGGTCTCTGTCTCTTTTTGCCATCTTCTATGGCACTGGCGCTACTTTTTTGCCCTGATCAAAAAGGTTATAAAGGCTTAAAAACCCACCTTTTCCAAATTAATATAAGTCCCTATTGCGTTTCCCGCCGAATAAGCCACCATGATTGGCCAATTACTTCCGTCAAGACTGGTAATTATCCGATAAAAAACCGCAAAAGCGATTAACGATTCAAAAAATACTAAGGAAGCCGCTCCGGCAGATCGGCCTTTTGAAATCCAATAAGTTCTTTGGGTGGCCAAAAACATCTCCAAGAAGCCGACGCCAAAATACCCGGCAATTTTGAGTATTTCTTGCATCATAGGCCTTTTGAGAACTGATAATTTTTTTGCCCCCGCCAGGTTCCGACAGAGGGTCAACAATTTCTTGTTTCATTTTTGATTTCTCGACGAAATCAAAATATTATACCATAAAATCCGAAAAAAGTCAAACGCCATTCCGCTTCTCCCTCTCTTTTGGGCCGGAATAAATTGCCCGCCTTAAGCAACGGAATCTATCCTGGCCCAACGAAGCCCTCTTGTTTATAGACTTAGAATTGAAAATTGAAAATTGTAAATTGAAATTGTGGGCATGCATGGATTCGAGACCTTAGACCCCGACTTATTTCAAGATACGACAATCTTCCTTATGCGAAACAAAAACCGCAGGTTTTTATAAGATCGGTGCTTCCGCGAAGCGGAACAAGCGCTCCGCATAAAATCAAGGCTTGCCCTAAAGAACGAAGTGAAGGAGTGTGGGCATGCATGGATTCGGACCATGGACCCCCGACTTATAAGATCGGTGCTCTAACCAACTGAGCTACATGCCCCAATACAACGAATTATACCAACAGACCATGATGATCAACCAATAAGTCGGCGACTTATTTCAAGAGTTCCTTGCCGCTAAGCGGAAGTATCAACAAAGCGAAACAAAAACCGCAGGTTTTT
>DCTR01000041.1:0-15649 GCA_002329385.1 Candidatus Shapirobacteria bacterium UBA1435 | reverse complement strand
TAACCGACTGAGCTACCCTGCCAAAACATCAAAATTATATCAAGAAATTGTTGATTTAGTCCTAATTAAAGCCTCCTTTTTCTCTTTTCTCCATCCCTTGACCTCCTTTTCTCTTAACGCCGCCTCGTGCTTGCTAAAGTGTTTCTCCCAATACACTAATTTTATTTCCTTGTATCTTTTAGTAAAAAAAGAAGAACCTTCCTTGTGTTGTCTTATTCTTCTATCCAAATCAAAGGTAATCCCGGTATAGTAATATTCCTTGTCGCATAAAAGAATATATAAATACCACACACTACGATTATTTTATCAACCATAGTCAGACAAAAATGCCAGATGATATTTGTTATCAGAGCACCGAATACTTTATCTAGCCGTTGCGATGTTTCCTGTTCCAAACAAGTCAAGTTGACTTGGTAGGATATAGACGAAGATTATGTCGATAGCCCAAAAGTGCTTGCACTGAAAACCTGAACGAAGTTCAGATTTGAAGTGTTGCGGGGCCAGGAGTTGAACCTGGCCTGCGAGATTATGAGCCTCGCGTGCAGCCGTACACTACCCCGCATGTCAAAAGACTTCTGGATTTTATCACAGTCTGTCTACCTAGTAAACCATTCTCTCAATCGTTGCCACCAGTTTTTCTTGGTTATTTCTTCCTTCCCAAACGAAACCGTCTGGGCATGTTTTTCTTCCGGCGGCAGCACTAGCCAGTAATCCTCATTTGTTCCCATCCCCAGCATGTCTCTTGCCTGTTGTTCCATAAACCCGCTACTTGTCGCCAATTCTATCTTTCTTTCCAGAATTCGGTTTTTCTCCTTAAGAATCTCTATCTCCTCTTCCAGCTCCGAATTGATCTTTTTTGTCTCAAGAATCGTCTCCGTCTGTTTTTTGATATTGCCTGCCGATGATACAATAATCACCAGAGACAGGATTGTGATTGATATATTTTTTAATACTCGCATCTTTCCAGGAATTGAAATATATCCTAAATTATGTTACTATAAGTCTCATTAACCATCTTCATTAATTAAATGACGGATTTGTCTCTCGAAAACGCTCTAAATTTGTTTACCGGCGCGCTTGCCAAAAAAGGCAAGTCAACCAATACTATTGTAGCCTACAAGGGCGATATCAACCAACTTCTCAACTTTCTCAAGTCACAAAACAACATAAATTCGGTAGATACGGTTCAAACTTCACACATAGACGACTTCAAAAAGGATTTGATCAAAAACAGCTATACCGCCAAATCGGTTTCCCGTAAGCTCAATTCAATCAAAAATTTCTTTTCCTTCCTCAAGGCCGAAAATGTCATCGACAAAGATCCTTCCGTCGACATCAAACATCCCAAGTACGAAAACGATCTTCCCAAAGTCTTAAAACCTATAGAATATCGGTCTCTTCGTGATGCCTGCCGAAACGATACCCGCACCACCGCCATCGTTGAGTTGATGCTTCAGTCGGGTTTAAGGATTAAGGAAATCGAAAACCTCAAACTTGAGAACGTCAAAGATAACGAGCTGATTATCGAAAGTTACGAAAGCCATCCGTCAAGGGTGGTTCCTCTCAACAATTCCGCCAAAACCGCCCTCAAACGCTATATCGAAGAAAGCCGTTATCCCAGCAAATCCAAAAACGTTTTTGTCACCAAAACCGGCCGCCATCTTCTGGCCAGAAACATCAGAAGCCTTCTCAATCGTTACTTCGAGAAAGCCGATATCAAAGACGTCAAGGTTAACGATCTTCGCAACACCTTTATTGTCTATCAGCTCAAGTCCGGCGTCCCCATCGATGTTGTTTCCCAGGTTGTTGGTCACAAGCGCATCTCCACCACCGAAAAATATCTTGAATTGATCGATTCCAAGGAAGAATCAAAAGGCATCAAACTCAAAGAGTTGTGATTTTTCGTTTTTTCTCTACCTTTCTAGCTGTATAATCCATAAGATATGGATTTACCCCCCAGGCCGTCTTCCCCTTCGCCTCTCTCTTCGATTGACCGTCTCCTTTCCGTCATCCAGGGCCGCATTGAAGTCAGGCTTTCCCGTCTTGGCATTACCGGCAGCCTTTCACTTCAATCGTCCTTAAACTCCTCCCAGGGGATCACCCCCGATTCGGTCAAAATCCTCGTCCTTAAGGAGCATCGGGATCTTGTTGTTGGCTACCGCCAGAGTCTATCAGTTTTTAGCCAAAGATTAGGCATCGAGCTCCGTTCCCAGCAGGACGATTCCGGCACTTCTGTCGACGTCACCGCCTATCGTCCTCTCTATCGTCCCGACGACTTGATCCCATTTTTCCATTCCCCCTGGGGGCACGAGTTTGTTGATTTTTTGGTTGGCCAGCTTTGGTTTGGCCAGGCATCTTCCTGCCAGGAATTGCTCGAAAAATCACTTCTCCAGGCCGCCGCCGAAAACACCTACCAGGGCACCTTGCCTACTCCGCTTCTGTCCGAACTAAAAATCCACCTTAAAACGCCCCATACTCTCAACGATTCCGGTCGGCCGGAATTTGGTGATCTTTATTTTTTCCTCACCAACCTCACCCCCCGGTCGCAATTTTCGATTGCCCTCAATCCTCTTCCCGCTTTGTCAAGCCAATGGTGAGTCTATAATCTCGCTCTTTTGGCAATCTCCGTCTCCACAATCGCTCTTGGTCTGCCGTATTTTAATGCCGATAGCCTTTTGATCATTTCCGCCATTTTCGGATTTCCCGGTTTTTTCTTTTCCACTGCCGCCACTTTAAGTGAAAACGGTTTCTGTGGCACCCCGTTGACCTGTGTCTTCATATATATTTCCCCTGTTCCCAAGTTCAGCAAATCGTGTTCGCCAAATTCCGGCTGGAATTGTTTCACCAAAAATCCAGCGTCCGAAATACCCACCCTGAAGCTACAAATTGTTCCCACGTTTCCAAAAACCGCGTTCTTCACCTCGTCGTCCATCTGGGAAATAAACTGGTTGGCCACTATCAAGTTCAAGTGGTATTTTCTCGCCTCCGACATGATCACTGCGAAATCTTGGGTGGCAAAATTTTGGAATTCGTCAACATACAGATAAAAATCTCGTCTTTTTTCTTCCGGAACATCCTGTCGGCTCATTGCCGCAATTAATATCTTTGGGATCAACACTAGCCCCAAAAATGAGGAATTCTCTTCTCCGATCGTTCCCTTTGCCAGGTTGATGATTAATATTTTCCCCTCGTCCATGGCCTGCCTGAAGTTAAACGACGACACTGATTGCCCGATAATATTTCTCATCATTGTGTTGGTAATAAACCGTCCGAATTTTGACACAATATAGTCCAATACTTCCGATTTATGAAAATCATTAGTCTGGGCTATCTGGTCTGTCCAATACCTTCTCACCATCGGGTCTTTCACCTTCGGCAGCATCGACTGCACATAACTTGGGTCGGTCAAACATCTGACGATTTCAATAAACGTCGCCCCCGGCTCCGACATCACCGTCAACATAATATTCCTGATGGCGTGTTCAAACCTCGGTCCGACTATCCCTGTTTTGTATGGGTCGTAAAGTTTATACATCAGGTTAATGATCGACGAAGTCACAAAGTCCTTTTGATCTTCTCTTTCGCATTCCATTACATTAAAACCCATTGGTCGGTCAACCACCGATGGGTCAAAATAAATCACATCATCCACCCTTTCCGGCGGTATTCTTTCCAGGATACTTTCAAAAGTGTCGTGAGGGTCAATAAAACACACCCCCTTTCCTGCTTTAATATCCTGTAGTGCCATGTCTGCCAGCAGCCAGGATTTACCCACGCCTGTTTGTCCGACTATATAAAAATGCCTCTGTCTGTCTGTTTGGGTCATACAGAACTTTTTGGTTTGTCCCCTAAACAGGTTGTCGCCAATATACATTCCTTCCTGTGGCGACTCCACTGGCGCTGGTGCCTTTTTCGATTTGAGCCAATAAATGTTTGGCGTTTCCACCGTCTTGTTTGGAAAATGATAAATCGAGGCAATTTCGTCTGTCGATAATATCGTCTTATTTTTTAGCCAATAGATGACTTGGTACTTATAAATGTAGTCTTCCATGAATAAATACTTAAACCTTATCGTTCGCGAGCTAAGCCTGTTCCACGGTGATTCAAACTGCCCAAAGCATGCTTTGATGTTTGACAAATTTAACTTCGCCACCTCTTCCGTCGGCGCCACCGACACAATCCGAATCGCCGTCTCAAAGCCCTGCTTGCCGCACTTGTTTTCAATCGCCTCCAGTTGCTTGGCGTCAACCTTATACGAGGCCTTTTCTGGGTTGGATTCACTCTTTTTTGTGCCGCTAATAAAACTTCTCCCTGCTTTCGCCCAACTGCCGTCAGTCGGCGAAACCACCAATTGTATTGCCACCGTCTCGCCTTCGCTTAGTTTCGATAATGTCGAGGTTATCGATGATAACGGATCGGTTGGTATTTCCTTATAAGTTTTCAGTGGGTAAAACGATGATTTTTTCAGTCCTAGCCAGGCGTATTCCACCCTTCCGTTTTCGCTGTAAATATTCGGCTCCTCAACCGGTCTGATATCCGCCCCGGTAAACACGCTGTAAATCTGCTTTTCGATCAAATCCTCAAACTTTTTTGGCACGCAAACATAAAATCTCACGTCGTCCTTCGTCCCCACGATTTCCAACGACGCGTTTCTTTGCGCCAAAAGCGGTTGCAGTATTTTCGGTTTTGCCGGCTTATACATGCTGGCCAAAGACGATATTATCGGTTCCATGGCGTCTATTTTTACTTCGTTATCGTTTGGCACCACTACCAGCAATGTCACCAGGTCCAGTGAGTCTTTTTCTCTTTTTCGCCATCTTATCCAAAGTATTAGCAGATATGTCATCACCCCCAAAACCACCATCCCCGCCACCATCCCCATCATTATCATCATCAGCATCGTTGTCTTTTCAATCAGCCAGTTCTGGTTCATTGTTCCTTAAATTTTACCTTGCCATCCTTAATTTTTATTATCCTGAAAATATATTCCGACAGCCACCTGCCGGCCTCCTCTATCTTTTTCTTTAACCCCGAAGTAAATGTCTGTCTGGTCACTGGCAAAACTATCGTCGCCGCCGGTGGCATAGACGGCTGCATTATTGCTTGTCCTTGTTGGTCTGTCACCGTCGTCGTTGGCACCTTTTCCACCTTAGTCATCCAGCTTTCCACTTCCCGGGGTAATGGCTCTTCGGCCGTTTGCTCCACGTCCTCCATTCTAATCTCCGGCCTTGCCGACTGTTCTCGTTCGATTGGTGTTCGCTCTTTGCTCTCCGGCATGGTCGTTTGGTCTTTGTTGACAAATAAATGCTGTCAGTTCAGTATAAGCTAATTTTGCCTCGCCAACCACTGTTTTGGTGCCGTTAATATATAATATTGCCAGCCCATGAATTCCAATCCCTCACCATCCTCACCCGAGCAGGCTTCAAAGCTGGGTTCCCTCTCTCAAATCCGCCGCATCGACAACAGCCGCACCCTGCTGCCGCTGGCCACTTCACTTTTGGTCATCTTTCTCGTTATTGTCTTTATCTGGTTTTTTCGCGGCGGCTCCTTCCGCCTTTACGCCAGTGTCTTTTTTACCCTCTACCATTTCACTGGCCAAATCTGGGTTTCTGTGATTCTTATGGGTGTTCTTCAGACCGTTGTCTTTCTCCCTCTTCGTTTTATCGGCCAATATGCCTGGCCGGCCATCGAAGACTTTGAGGAAGAAATGGAGCGACGCAAAAACGAAAACGATCAGTATCTGATCTTTAAGAAAAAAATCCGCGAAGGCAGTTTTCCTTTTATCTTTTTCATCTTCAATTTTGTCGTCAATGTCATTGCCTTCTTCTCTGCCGGTCGGATATTTTTGATCGATTTCTATAACTACAAGCTCAACCCTGCCTATCTTTACGATTTTGTTCCTTATCCCGATTACCCCCTCAAGGGCACAACCTTTTTCTTCCCTTTTTTCCAGATTATCCAGTCTTATGCCCTTAAGTGGGGAACTATTATCAAAATCTGGCTGATCGCTGTTTTGTTCTTTTCTGCCATCAGACTGCTTTGGCGGCCGTTTAAAATTTTCTTGGGTTCCAACAAAAAAATCCTTTCTATCCGCATCAACTATAACCGCCTTCTTTTGCAGATTGGCGGTTTTAGCACCACTCTCTTCGTCCTTTCTCTTTTCTTTCTGCGCCATATCCCCACCAAACTTAAATTCATCTGGTTGGCCGCCGACCTCACCCGTCAAAACACCACCATGAACTTTATTACCGCCGTCGCCACTTTTATCACCACTGTTCATGCCGGCTATATTAGGCACACCCGCGATGCCCGTCTGGCCGCCAATGCCAACATCCCCCCCGATATTATCCAAAAAGTTTACCGTGACAAAATGCGCATCAGTTTCAACAACGCCCTTATTCTCGGCATGGGTGCATTTTTCATCACCAATCAAATTCCCTGCGCCTTTGAGCTATCCGTTGCCACTTTTGAGGTTCTCTACATCATTTCTCCCTACACCTTCGACCGTCTGCTTCATATCAATTCCGCCAAGGTCAAATCCGACTAGTATTCCCTCTCCACCATATATCTTGCCACCCCTTCAATAAATTCTGCCGCCTCCGTATCGGTTTTTTTGTTTTTAATTTTTTTCGAGATTTCCATTGCCTCTTCCGCCAGCTTTTGCGACACTCTCTTTGAGTAGTCCAGTGCCCCCGAAAGCCGTATTGCTTCTTTTGCCTTTTCAATGTCGCTTATTTTTGCTTTTCTCTTTCCCCACACCTTAAGCAGGCTCCTTTTTTCCTCTTCACTCCCGTCTGTCAATGTCTTAACCGTCAGCAACGTCACCTTTCCCTGCAGCAGATCCGACGATTCCGACTTGCCGGTCTTTTCACTGTCCCCAAACATCCCCAAAATGTCGTCCTGGATTTGGAATGCCACTCCTGCCTTCATCGAATAGTCTTCCAAAATATCCAGTGTTTTTTTGTCGGCCTTTCCCAGTATCGCTCCCACCAGTAGGGGATTGCGGTAGGTATATATTGCCGTCTTTGCCTTATGCAAAGCCAAAATATCGTCATCATTCCATTTGTCGTATTTTTCCAAGCTTATGTCATAAATCTGCCCATACACCGTGTTGGTTATTCCTCTAAGCATTACTCCCAAAGCCTCATTTACCGCTTCTTTTTCGTATTTTGCCCTCAAAAGCTCCTCAAAACCCAACGTCAGCACCGCGTCCCCCAAACAATATGCCATCGACTCCCCGTAGTGTTTGTCGCCGTTTGCCAACAGCCTGTGCGTGGTCGGCCTTCCCCGCCTGATTTCGTCTTGATCCATCACGTCGTCCTGTACAAGCAGGGCGGTATGCACCAGTTCCACCGCCCTCATCGGCGCCAGTATCCTTTCGTCAATCTTGCTTTTTGTCAATTTATAGCCAAAATAGACCAATGCCGCCCTCAATCTTTTTGCCGGCCTAAGGTTGTGTTCTTTGGCGTGTATCAGCAGTTTTTTAATCAGTTTTTTTTGCCTTTCGTTAAACCCAAACGATTTGCTGATTTCTTTCTCCCAATACTCACCCAAATCTTTGTCGCACCTCTTTACTATTTTGACCAGCTCCTGTTTTATGTCCATACCTAATTAGTCGTCATTTTGCCCTAAATTATTCTATTTATCTGCCTTAATTTATTTTTTCACCGTTTCTTTTCGAATGTTTTTGTCAAAACCTTCGACACACATAATATGTCAAACGCCCAAATTTCGCCCCCTCTCGACCTTAGTCGTCTTCCTCAACACATTGCCCTGATTATGGATGGCAATCGCCGCTGGGCGCGTTCCCGCAATCTCGACCCCACTTGCGGTCACCGCCAGGCCGCTCTTCATACCATCGAGCCGATTATTACCCGCGCCGCCGAGCTTGGCGTTCCCTACCTTACCTTTTGGGCTTTTTCCACCGAAAACTGGCAGCGTGACCAGTCGGAAGTCCAAAAAATCCTGGAAATCTTTCGCCTTGCCTTGGGTGATCTTGCCAAAAAATTCGTCAAATTCGGTGCCAAGCTCCAGGTCATCGGTGATCTTAGTCGCTTCCCCAAAGATATAGTCAGCAAAACCATGGCTTTCGCCAGCCAAACCAGTCAAAACCACAAAATTACCGTTTCTTTCGCTTTAAATTACGGCGGGCGCGACGAAATCCTTCGGGCGGTCAAAAAAATTATTCAAAATAAAATCACTCCCGATCAGCTCACCCCCGAACTCTTTTCTTCTTATCTCGACACTGCCTCCGTGCCCGACCCCGAACTGATCATCCGCTCCGGCGGCGAAAGTCGCACCTCCGGCTACCTTCCCTGGCAATCTGTCTATTCCGAGCTTTATTTTACCGACACCCTCTGGCCCGACTTCACCCCCGCCCATCTTGAAACTGCCATTGCCTGGTACCAGGGCCGCCATCGCCGCTTAGGAAAGTAAGCGAATCCGTATTTAACCGCCGAATCTAGACTAAAAACCCCATAAACTTGGAATGAAAGATATTATAGGATATAATATATCGATCTTAACCTAAGTTCTTTGACATCGGTTTTGCCGATCAGGGTATCTATCAAGGTGGTAGATAACCAGTCGGCAAAATTCCAGTACCAGAAAAGGAGACACATGAACGCGACGGAAGCAGTCATCGTGGCCTATGTCTTCGGTAGACAGTCTTTGCAGGTGAAAAGAGGGCCTCGTCCAGTAAGGTTGGGCACCTATCGTTTTAAGGACCTTCTGGCAGTGGCAAGCCAGATCCTGGGACAGGATGTCCAGCTATCACTTTCGGCTTGGTGTCGGATCTGTCGGCGCCTAAACTCAGTGAAATGCGATGCCTATATCGTTGGCAATCGCATTACCGTCAGCTACGAGCCGGAATCTCGAAGAACATCCAATGATTATTCTGGGTTCAGGGAGTCCGGGTTCAGGGATCCGAATATCTTTCTTTTATCGGTGGCAGCAGGTTCCTTGCGCATCACAACCAAGCGCCTTATCAGGCTGATCGAGGCCGGCCAGTTTCAGGCCGAAGTCCGAGAGGGGAAAACTCCCGGGGGGCGGAGATATCGTGTTTACCGATCTGCCCTGGAAGAGTTCCTTTCAAGGGGCTAACACGCTTTTCCGTGGCCCTTCCTTTTCTTGACAGCCAATTCTCTTTGCCCCCGCACCCTGTCGGCCAGGAAGATAAGCTCCATTTGCTGGAGTATCGGTTTGTTCTTCCTGGCCTTTGGGTGGGGTTTTGTGTCCTCCGATGTGTCGGAGCTGACGAGTCCAAAAGGACGAAACACAAACATTCCCCGTTTTTTTGTATTATTAACTCATTGAAACGACTTAAGCCCCGCCACTTTTTTCAGGCCGTCTCTTTACAACTCTCCGGCATCTTGGGTGCTGGCATCTTTGTCCTCCCCTATGTTTTCCAGCAGTCAAATTTTACTTTTACCGTTTTTGGGANNATTTTGCTTTTACCGTTTTTGGCCTTATTGCCCTAACCGCCATTCTCGCCCAAATCCATCTGTTTTATTGTGACATCATCAACCGCACCCCCGGCGACCACCAGCTTGCCGGCTACGCCCAAATCTATTTTGGCCGCCGCCTAAGAAATCTCGCCCTGCTAAACATCTTTCTCCTTGGCATTGGTCTGCTTTACGCCTATATCAAATTAGCCTCCAGCTTTTTAACCACCATCACCAGCCTTACCCCTGTCCAGTCGTCGGCTGTATTTTTAGTCGCCGTCAGCTGTTTTCATCTTATCCAGACCAAAGTTTTTCAGTCATACAACAAAATCATTCCCGCCTTCGCCGTTATTATCGTTTTCACCTTGCTTTCAATCGCTCTCCAAATCCCGCCCTTTCCCGCCTCCTCTCCGTCCCCCTCTTTTGCTTTTTTTGGTCCGCTGGTTTTTGCCCTCACCGGCTTTACCATCATCCCCGAGGTCGAAGAATTTTTGCGCCCTTACTCCCGTCCCCGCCGTCATCTTCGTCTTTCCACCCTGCTGGGCCTGTTCTCTGCCGCCCTCATCTATCTTTTTTATTCCTACTCCATAGGCAAAATTTCCGGTCCCTATCTAACTGCCGATTCTGTCACTGGCTTGGGCCACGTTTCTCTGCCTTTGGCCAAAATGCTTTCTGTTCTTGGCTTGCTTTTGGTTTTTGAAGCCTCCCTTAACTATTTGATGGTTATCAAAGAAACTTTTTATCGCGATATCCAGCTTTCCCTCTTCAAATCAAACCTTCTGGCCTTTACCATCTTCTTCTTTTCCTTTTTATTCATCAAAAGCCCGCTTCTTTCCATTATTTCTCTCACCGGTTCGGTCACCATCCTTATTTCCGCCTTCATCATCTGCCTTATCCGTCTTAAAATCAGAAACACCCCCCTCGACCTTATCAAGGCGGTGTCCATCCTTTTTCTCTTTTTTGTCGGCTTCCTAAGCGAAATTTTTCAGATTTTTCCGTAACGCTTTAGGGCGGTGTTGATGATCTTACCCACCAGTTGTTCGAAGCTCATTCCTGCCGCTCTTGCCGCAATCGGCATGCACGAATGCACCCTCGGGTTCGGTTGCAAACCCGCCGGGCAGTTGATTTCCAAAAGCATTGGTTCCCCCGCCTGGTTTAGCCTGATATCGACCCTGCCCCAGTCCCGGCAGCCAACGGTGGTAAACGCGTTTTTGGTCAGCTCTATTAATTTTTCTTCCAAAGCCTTGTCTATCTTTGCCGGACAGGTCGATTCTTCTTCGATTTTATTCGCCGGATGGTTCCACAGCCATTTGGCCTCATAACTGTCCACTTTCGTCACCCCTTCCGCCAGGTTCTCGTAGTTAAACTCCATTATTGGCAATGTTTCCAGGTTGTTTCCGTTGCCGATAACCGACACCGTAAATTCTCTCCCCGGCAAATATTCTTCTGCCAGCACCGGCCAGCCGAATTTCGCCGCCACCTCAGCCAGCCTCTCTTTCAGCTCCTTCTCGTTTTGCACCACCGCGTTGTTTTTAACCCCCTGGCTTGAGCCCTCACTGTTTGGCTTAACAATCAGCGGATACCTCAATTTGGCGTTAATTTTGTCGTCGGCTCCAAAAAACAGCTGAAACGGCGCTGTCGGCAGCCCATAAAACCCCCAGATTTCTTTGCATTTGGTTTTGTCCAAAATTATTCCCGCCACCGTCGGTCTCGGTCCGGTGTATGGGATCTTTAATATTTCCGCAAACATCGGCACATGAGCCTCTCTATCTTCGGTGTTTGTCACTGCCTCGGCAAAATTAAACACCAAATCGATTTTGTCGCGGTTCTGTTTTAATGTCTCATAGGTCGTTTCGTCCGCTTCAACCATCAGCACTTCGTGACCATTGGCCTCGATTGCCCGTTTTATTCCCTCCACCGTTTCCGGCGGGTCAAACTCGGCAAAAAATTCCGCATCCGGCATCTCCCAGCTGAAATTTTTTGGTTTTTGATTATAAACAAAGGCGATTCTCATAAATTAAGTTAAATTAATAACCACCAGGTGAATTAAATCAGTTTGCCTGCAATCGCCTCGCCGCGTTTGGGAATATCGCCGTCTTCTGTCCGTTCCATTGTTTTTACTATTCTATCAAAACCGTGTCTGTTTTCTATCCCCTTCCGTTTAAGTTCAAACACCCTCTCAAATGCTACAATTAACCAGTGGAAAATCAGGTAGAAGAAGTCAAACAAAAGCTCGATATCGTTAATGTAATTTCCAAATATCTTCCGCTAAAAAAACGCGGCCGTCATTTTGTTGCCAATTGCCCCTTTCATCAGGAAAAAACCCCCTCCTTTATTGTTTCTCCCGAATTGCAGATTTTTAAATGTTTCGGTTGCGGCAAGGCCGGCGACGTCTTTTCTTTCGTTCAGGAATACGAACATATCGATTTCAAAGACGCTCTCGACCAGCTTGCCTCCCAGGCCGGCGTTACCCTGGTCAAAAGTCAACAACTTGCCCAGTCCGAACACCGCCACCAACGCCTCATCGAAATCAACCAATTTTGCGCCCGTTTTTATCATCACCTGCTTACGGTTCACCCCCTTGGCAAAACCGCTCTCGACTATGTCGTTTCCCGCGGCATCAAACCCGACACCATCAAGACTTTTAACATCGGCTACTCTCCCGCCAATCCCCAGCTGATCTACAAATATCTTCACCAAAAAGGTTTTTCCGATCAGGAGCTAATCGCCACCGGCACTTTTGGCCGCAGCCAATACCATCCCGGTCAGTTTTACGACCGTTTTGCCGACAGGCTGGTTTTTCCTTTATCTGATTTTCGCGGCCGCATTCTTGGCTTTTCCGGTCGGATTTTGCCCACCTCCACCCGCCCCAATCAGGCCAAATACATCAACTCGCCCGAAACCGACATCTATCACAAAAGCCGCCTGCTTTATGGTCTTCATCTTTCCAAAGAGGCTATCCGCCAGCAAAATTCGGTCTTAATCGTCGAAGGTGAGTTCGACATGATTTCCCCCTATCAATCAGGAATTATCAATGTTGTTGCCCTCAAGGGCACCGCCTTCACCCAGGAACAGCTCCAGCTTCTTCGCCGTTACACCGACACCGTCATCCTTGGCCTCGACTCCGATTTTGCCGGTAATGCCGCCGCCGCCCGCAGTATCCAGCTGGCCGACGAATTAGGTTTTGATCTGCAGGTACTCGATTTGGGCGACCAATACAAAGACCCCGACGAAGCCGTCACCGCCGATCCGGATTTTTTCAAAAACCAGCTAAAAAATCCAATTCCGGTTTGGGATTTTATCATCCATTCCTCCATCAAAAAATCCGACATCGACACCCCCAAGGGTAAAAAAGAAGTCCTTTCTGCCGTCTTGCCGTTTTTATCCAAAATCAGCAACACTGTCATCCGTTATGATTACTATCGTCTTTTGGCCAATCTTTTGGGTGCCGACGAATCGGCCCTCCGCCAGGAAGCCGCCAAATACGAAAAATCATCTTCCCCGCCTTTGCCCCCTCCACCTGCCCCTCCCGCTTCTTCTCTGTCGGCTCCAAAAGTCTCTCCGCTTGAAGAACATTTTTTAGTTTTGATTTTTTCCACCCAAAAGCCTGCCCAGGTTGCCAAAAAATACGCCGAAACTCTCAACAACCTTTCTGCCCACGTATTCCGGCCGATTATCGACCAGCTTCTAAGCCAGGACGACTTCAATCCCAAGGACTTCCAATCTGCTCTTCCCGAAGAAATTCGCCCCGCCTTTGCCTCAATCTACCTCAAGGCCACCTCCCTCGATTTTGAAGCCCGTCGCCGTTCTTTTGAGATCCGCAAAACCTCAAACCTGATTCTTTCCCAAATACTAAAATCAAAAATATCGGAAACTTCAGAAAAAATTGCCAAGAGCGAAGCCTCCGGCAATCAGGATCAGCTCAACCAGCTCGAAAAAGACTACAATCTTCTCCTCTCCCGTCTGTCCAAAATTCAATCACAGAAACTATAGATTCCGCCTTATTTGTGGTATACAATATACAGGATGCCAGCCGCCCTCAATCTCTCTAAAGTTAAGCAGGCTTTAGTTGCCAAGGCCAAGAAGCTTCATTATTTGACAAATGAGGAGATTTTAAGCCAGATCCCCGAGCCGGAAAAGTATGTTGAACAGGTCGATGAGGTTTTTGACTATCTGTTCGAAAAGGGTATCGACGTCTTCGATAAGGTTGAATCCAAAGAGGTCATTGAGGCCGAAAAAGAAAAACTGACCAATGTCGAACTGATGGCTCTTCTCGCCCAAAAAGGCGGTATCGATTCGGTGCGGATGTATCTAAAGGAGATCGGCAAAATCGATTTGCTCACCTTTGACGAAGAAGTCTATCTTGCCCAGCAAATCGAAAAAGGTTCCCAGCGTGCCCGCGAACAGCTCATCAACGCCAACTTAAGACTGGTGGTCTCCATCGCCAAAAAATACATCGGCCGCGGTCTTTCTTTTTTGGATTTGGTTCAGGAAGGCAATCAGGGTTTGATGCGGGCTGTCGAAAAATTCGACTGGAAGAGGGGATTCAAGTTTTCCACTTATGCCACCTGGTGGATTCGTCANNCCCGTCCACATGGTCGAAACCATCAACAAGGTCTACAAAGCCACCCGCGCCCTCACCCAACGCCTTGGCCATGAGCCAACCATTGAGCAAATTGCCAAAGAATGTGAAATAACTGTCGACAAAGTCGAAGAAATCTACCGCATCTCCCAGGACACCACCTCTCTGGCCACTCCCGTCGGCGACGACGAAGACTCGTTTTTGGGCGATTTCATCGAAGACACCACCCAGCCCTCCCCCTATGAAGAGACTTCCAAAGAATTGCTTCGCGAATCAATCGAAGAAGTGCTTAATTCCTTGGACGAACGTGAAGCCAAAGTTCTTTCTCTTCGTTTTGGCTTGATGGGGGAGACCCCAAAAACCCTCGAAGAGGTTGGCAAAATTTTTAATGTCACCCGCGAGCGCATCCGTCAAATTGAAGCCAAAGCTCTTCGCAAACTAAGACACCCAAGTCGCCGCAAAAAATTACAGGACTATTTGGAATAGTTATGGGTGATAGTTCTTCTTCGCCCGATGACCTTATCCAAACCGCCACTGCTTTTCGTGAAAACGACCGCCTTACCGAGTCTCTTGATCTCTTCGACCAGGCCGCCACTGTTTCTGTCCGTCAAAAAAATTATCCCGCCCTCATTCACGCCCTCCACGGTAAAGCCCTAAGCTGTAAACATCTATTTCTCAATTCCCAAGATCTTCAATTTCGTCAGCTTGCCCTATCCCTATGTCAATCGGCCCTCAAAATTTGCCAGGATCACCACCTTACCTCGCTGTTATCTCTCTGCTATTTCCGCTTGGGAGAAATGCACCTTCTTTTTGCCGATTATCCCGCCGCCATCGTCCATTACCGTCGGTCTCTCAAACTTTTCGGCCCCGAAAATGCCGCTAAAGGCAACATTACCTATCACCTGGGTGAAGCCATCTTTCTTTCTGGTGACAAAGATACCGGTATTAACACCGTCCTTGACGGCCTCAAAATACTCAAACAATATCGCCACTCCACCGATACTTTCCAGATTAATGTCTGGCTCTCCGGTTGTTATCTCAAACTGGCCAAGTTTCTCGCCTCAACCGACTCCCGTCAGGCCAAAAAATATCTGTCCCAGGCCCAAAAAATTGTTGACTCCGACCCCCGCCTCGTTATCCGCTGCCGTCAACTCCAATCCCTCTCCTCCTTTCTTAAATCATAGACCTTCTCTCCAGTTGCTTATTACATATTACGCATTACTTTTCGCGTCTTCCGCCTTGCCCGCCGTAGTCTTGAGCTTGTCGAAGGACGTAGGCGGGTCATTGCGAGGAGTCTTCGACGCGGCAATCTCCCTTCGCCCGCCGAAGCTTGGGCGTAGGCGGGTTTGCTTAGCGAATCATTTACCCGTCCGCAGTCTCTTAGCGTAGGAGGGCTTTTAGACCTTCGACCTTCCGACTTTAAGACTGTGCCCCCATTTTCTCCCTCGTTTTCAAATGTTATAATCTACCTGTTCTTTACAAGCTCATCTAATCTTCAAATTATTTGAAAATTGGATTTTGAAAATTGAAAATTACTATCCCCTGTAGCTCAATGGTAGAGCAGGAAGCTGTTAACTTCAAGGTTCGAGGTTCGAGTCCTCGCGGGGGAGCCAACTTTGACGAG
>DCTR01000004.1:4993-24773 GCA_002329385.1 Candidatus Shapirobacteria bacterium UBA1435 | reverse complement strand
AGCCTGGTGTTTAAGTTCAGCGACAAGGGAATGTTTGTGTTGCCGATATATTTTGCGGTAGGTGTGGTGTTTTTGGTGATGGGGGTGGGAGTGATAACCGGGATTTATCCGTCAAGGAGAGCCAGCAAAATTTCAGCGTTAAACGCATTAAGATATGAATAAAAAAACAACAAAAACAATAGAAGAAAAGGTGGTGACCAACGTGCTGGAAGGGGTGAAACTGCCACCCAAAAAGGGCAGGAGCCATAAAGTAATTGTTAAGGCGGAGAATTTGTGGAAATCGTTTTTGATTGGTAAAAANNNNTGCGATAATTTTTGGACCGTCGGGATGCGGGAAGTCGACGCTGTTGCATACGATTTTGGGGCTGGAGAAGCCGGATAAGGGGAGGGTGTTTTTGAGGGAGAGGAGCCTGTATCGATTGGGCGAGGATGAAAAACTTGACTGGCGGAGGGAGAAAATCGGGATTGTGTTTCAGCAATCCAATTGGATAAAGTCGCTAAATGTGCTGGAAAACGTTTGTTATCCGCTATATCTGTCGTCTTTGGGAGAAAAGGAGATTGAAGAAAGGGGTAAAAAGATGCTGGAGCTGGTGGGAATGGCAAAGGCACAGAAGCAGAACCCAAGCGAACTGTCGGGGGGGGAGCAGCAGAAGGTGGCGCTGGCCAGGGCGCTGGTGACCGATCCGGGAATAATTGTGGCTGATGAGCCAACGGGAAACTTGGACAGCAAGAGCAGTGGTGAACTGATCGGACTCTTGGCTCGGCTAAACCGCGAAGAGAGGAGGGCGGTGGTGATGGTTACCCATGATGCCGGATTTTTGCCGGTGGCCAATAGGCGGGTGTTTATGAAGGATGGGGAAGTGATCAGGGATGAGCATGATTAGTCCCTCGCTAGATTCGGGACAATTCATAATTTTAAATTTTTAATTCACAATTTAATATTCCTCGCGATTTTATTTGACTTAACCAGTTACCGTTTGTGTTTTCGTTTATAGCACACCGATGGCGAAAGCTTCCTGCTTAGCCGAATACCAACTTATCTGGACTTGATGTTTAGAGCTTTGAAACATGATTATCTTATTTAAGGATTGTGGTAGAATTGGATAATGATTCGATCCTTTGGCTTCGCTTGGGGTAAACCCTTCGGCTTTGCTCAGGATAAATCCTGGCGAATACTTCTTCTTTTAGCCTAAAGAGGGAGGCATGGTTGGATCAAAAGAGCCTCCCGAAATGGGAGGTTTTTAATTTTCAAATTTACAAACAATCAGTAATTTTTGGTTTAAGCTAAAGAATGGAAGAAAATAAATTCAGTGAAATGGAAAATAAGTGGTTGAAGTTTTGGGAAGAACACCCGGATTTTTTTAGGGCAAAAGATGATTCGGAAAGGCCGAAAAAATATGTTTTGGTGGAGTTTCCTTATCCGTCGGGGAGCGGTCTGCATATCGGCCACACTTTCAGTTTCACCGGAGGTGATGTTTATGCCAGATTTAAGAGGATGCAGGGGTATAACGTGCTGTTTCCGATGGGCTGGGATGCTTTCGGTTTGCCAACGGAAAATTACGCGATTAAAGTAAAAAGGTCGCCGCAAGAAATAACCAAGGAAAATACCGACAGTTTTAGGGCGCAGATGAAAAAACTGGCCTTTTCGTTTGACTGGAGCCGGGAAGTAAACACCACCGACCCGAAATATTACAAATGGACACAATGGATATTTATTCAATTGTTTAAAAAAGGGTTGGCCTACAAAGAGGAAATGCCGATAAACTGGTGTCCAAGCTGCAAGATCGGCCTGGCCAATGAAGAGGTGGTTAACGGCAATTGCGAGCGTTGCGGGGCGCAGGTGGAAAGAAGAAGGATAAGCCAATGGGTAGTCAAAATCACCGCTTATGCTGACAAATTGATCGAAGGCCTGAAGAAGACGGCCTTTATCGATAAAGTGAAGTCGGCACAGATTAATTGGATAGACAGGAAAGAATGGATTGATATCACTTACCGGGTGGAGGGAGCGGGGGAGGCGGTGACAGTGGCCACCACCAGGCCGGAGACAAATTTTGGGGCGACTTTTGTGGTGCTGGCGCCGGAACACGAACTGGCAGGTAAATTGATCAGGGGTGAGATAAAAACCGGGGAAGATGTGGAAAAGATTAAAGAATATGTGAGGATGGCAAAAAACAAGTCAGACAGAGAGAGGCAGCAGGAAGTGGTGGGCAGAGACAAAACCGGTGTGTTTACCGGTCTGTATGCCATCAACCCGCTGACAGAAAAGAGGATGCCGATATGGGTTACCGACTTTGTGTTGGCGACGGTTGGAACGGGGGCGGTGGTGGGGGTGCCGGGTCACGACGTGAGGGATTTTGAGTTTGCCAGTCAGTTTAAGTTACCGATAGTGAGGGTGATTTGCGGGAAAGACGGCGAGAATGGCGAAGTAACCAATAAAGAACAGGTTTGGGAAGGAGAGGGAAGAGTGGTTAATTCGGGATTTTTGAATGGAATGGAAAGCGGGGAGGCAAAAGAGAAGATTATGGCTTATTTGGAAGAGAAGGCAATTGGCAAAAGGTCAATCAGATATCATTTAAGGGATTGGATATTCAGCCGCCAACATTATTGGGGCGAGCCGATACCGATGGTTTATTGCCGTAACTGTGGTTGGCAACCGGTTGAAGAAAAGGACTTGCCGGTCAGGTTGCCGGAAGTCGAGGCATATGAGCCAACCGATACCGGAGAATCGCCTTTGGCCAAGATGACAGAGTGGGTTAAAACCAAATGTCCAAAATGCGGCCAAGATGGGGCGCGAGAAACAGACACGATGCCAAATTGGGCCGGGTCTGATTGGTATTATATGAGGTATATTGATCCAGATAATGATACAGAAATAGCTAATTACGGAAAGATGAAAAAGTGGCTGCCGGTGGATGTGTATATTGGGGGTGACGAACACAACACCCTGCATCTTTTATATAGCCGGTTTATTTATAAATTTTTGGCAGATTTGGGGGTAGTGCCGACGGAAGAACCGTATTTTAGGCGGATGTCGCACGGGGTGATACTTGGTCCGGACGGGCAGAGGATGAGTAAAAGCAGAGGAAATGTGGTGGTGCCGGAATCGGTGTATGAGAAATATGGCGTTGACGTAACGAGATTGTATTTGATGTTTATGGGACCATTTGAAGCGACAATGGCCTGGAATGAAAAAACGCTGGCAGGAGTGAGAAGATTTATTGAAAGATATAGGCAAATGGTAAAGAGGGCAATAGAAGGCAGCAAGCAAAATAAGCTTAAACATGCTAGCAATAAAGAATTGGGAATGATAATCAATAAAACAATAAATAAGGTGGAAAAAGACCTGGAAAATTTTGGATTTAATACCGCCATCGCCAAATTGATGGAGATGGTAAACGAAATCGGGGTGGAGGCAAAAACCGCAGGTGAGGAGGAAGTCGGGCAACTGATTAAATTGATTGCGCCGTTTGCCCCCTATACGGCGGAGGATCTGTGGCAAGAAGCCAAAGAAGACACCTGGCTTGAGTCGGTGCATCTGTCGTCTTGGCCGAAGATAGAGGCTGGCGGGGGGGAGGAAGAAGAGATTTGTGTGCCGGTGGCGGTAAACGGTAAAGTCAGAAGCCAGTTGAAGGTAAGCAAAGAGGATCTAGGGATGAGAGAGAAAGTATTGATGATGGCCAAAGCAGAGGAAAAGGTTAAGGCATGGCTGGGAGGTAAACCGGTGATCAAAGAGGTTTATGTGCCGGGGAAGATGGTTAACCTGGTGATATAGTAGATTGATGGCAGAGAATAACGGCGGGCATAAAGAGTTAAAGGGTTGACGAAAGGAGAAGGGAGGAATCCAGTAACCTAAATGGAAGATCAGTGTGTCTGATGATTAATGGAGCTAGTGACGACAAGAACAGGTAGTTTTTGATAAGGGAGATGGGTTTGTGTGACATAAAGCATCTAAATCTGGTCTATTGAATATATCAAAACCGATAAATCAGACGAGCTGCTTGACTGCTAATTGGTGCCGATAAGGCAAATAGTAAGGAAAAAAGGTGCAAACTACTTTTTGGGTAGGCTTGTCTTCTTTGGAGGTAAATAGTTTGGGCGGGGATCTTAAAAATATAATCGTAAATTTATTAAAGTGGTCAGGCATGGCGACGGAGAGGGTTGGGAAAATATCAACTTGAGTTTGAGTGGAGCTGGCAAATGTGTCTTTTTGTAGCTTATTTATGTATCAAAATGTATTAAGCAGATGAGGATTTTGATTGCCAATATGTTTAGTTTGGGCAAATAGTAAGGGAAGACGGCAGATTGTTTAAATTGACTGGTATAATTTAATTTATGATGAAAAATACCGAAGCCAGAACTTTTGATAACGGAGTTAAGGCGGTGATGGTGCCAGTTGAAGGCCTAAGATCGGTGACGATAGAGGTATTTGTTGACATCGGGGCGAAATACGAAGAAAACGGCGAGTTTGGAATGAGCCATTTTTTGGAACATATGGCTTTTAAAGGGACAAAGAAGCGGCCGTCGCCGCTAATTATTAATAAAGAGATTGAGGGGAAGGGGGCGGCATATAATGCGGAAACCAGTCTGGAGTATACCGATTACCATATTACAACAACGAAGAACCATTTTGACTGGGCAGCCGAAATATTGGCTGATATTATCGGGGATCCCTTGTTGGAGAAGAAAGAAGTGGAAAAGGAGAAAGGGGTGGTGATAGAGGAGATAAGGATGTATAGAGATAACCCGATGATGGGGATGGCGGGAAGTTTTTGCCAGCTGATGTGGCAGGGATCGCCCAGGGGGTGCTATAACATTTCCGGGGAAGAGACAGATATCGTCGGCGTCAATCGGGAGAGGATAAGACAATACAGAGAAAAATACTTTAGTAGCGGGCGTTTGGTAGTGGTGGCGGCAGGAGACGTGTCAGAGGAGGGCTGGCGAAGCCTGGAAAAATATTTTGGTAGCTTGGGTAATTTTGACGGTAAGATTAAGGCGGTTGAGGTAAAGACAGGGGAAAAGAGAAGAGAGAAATCGGTAAAGAGCCTGGAGCAGGGCCATTTTTGCCTGGGATTGCCGACTATCGGCTGGGAAGATGAAAGAAGGTATGATTTTAAGATTTTGGACATGGTGCTAAACGGTGGTTCGGCGTCGAGGTTGAACCAAAAGATTAGAGAGGAAAACGGTTGGGCATATTATGTTTTTGGCGTTGGCGAGCAGACCAGAGAGACCGGGTATTGGGCGGTGCAGTCAGGGGTCAGAAAAGACAAAATCAGAGAGGCGGAGAGGGTGGTGGAGGTTGAACTGGAATCAATTAAGGACAGCTTGGCAGACGAGGAAGTTGAGAGGGTAAAGCAACAATTATTGGGAAGAACGACCATCCTAAAAGATAGGAGTGATTTTTGGGCAGAGCAGATTGGCAAGGAGTGGTTATTAAGAGATAGAATGGTGGATATTGACGAAGAAATTGAAAAACTGATGAGAGTGAAAACAGACAGGGTAAAAGAGATGGCGGCACAATTTTTGAGAAAGGAAGAAATCAGGTTATTGGAGATTGAATAATAGCGGGTTGAGCGATTACTTAGCAGAAGGGATGTGGTTTGCCAGTTTGGGCACAGTGTTGTGTTTTGCTGAAATTAAGGGAATTTTTGGTATTTAGCAGGTTTTAGGCGGGTGAGGTTGGTTGTTGTTTGGGTGGCAACAGAAGGAGTAAACAGTTGTCGGTCGAAGTTATGTATTTGTTTTGGTTAAAGATATCTTATTGTTTATAAATAGCTGAAAATGTATCTTGGCTTTTCGGGTGGTGAAAATCGGGGGGTTAGTGATGGGAACGGAGGAATAAAGGTATTCAAGTTTTATGTTATCGGATATTCTTTCGGAGAAACAGATACTTAAAGTAATTAATTGATATCTATAGTCAAGCTGTTAACTTAAATTAGCTATCGGAGATAAATTTAGCGGAAAATGTTCGGTTAGACAAAAATATCTATGCGGAGAAAACTAAGAAATTGCAAATAAATATGCGGAAATAGTTAGGTTTTACGATTAGATTATGCGGAAAAACTTGGTCTAGTCAACTGGTGGTAACAAGCAGTAAGCTATTGGTGAAGGCAAAACCGGTAATATGGTATCCCCACCAGGAATCGAACCTGGATTTGCCCCTTAGGGGGGGGCCGTTCTATCCATTGAACTATGAGGACGGGATGCCTAGTTGAAATGTTTAGTTTCAAATTTCAACTAATCTTTTTTTGGTTAAGGAGAGAAATTGGTCGGAGACGCGGGATTTGAACCCGCAACCTCAGCTACCCGAAAGCTGCGCGCTAGCCAATTGCGCCAGTCTCCGAAAACATTAATATCATATCATCTGATTATCAATTAGGCCATTTGAAACAGGGGATAACGCTTGTATTTTCTATAGGATGATTGGATTGATGTTACTTTTCTTTACTAAAAGATCACTTAGATATTACTTTGTTGTGGCAATTAGTTTTTTATTTAGCAAGAAGCCATCTTTTTTGCTAATTAGAAAGTATACCTGTTTATGGTTAAAGGTTTGAAATAAAATCATATTTGCTTTTGAAGGTTTTGAAGTTGAAGGGGAGAATTAAATAAACGGCCAGTTTAGAAATATGGGATAAAAAACCGATTTAAGTTAGACAGATTTGGATATATTTTGATAAGTCGGATGAGGAGATAGGGGAATTGATGACACTTGACTACGCCAAAAAACTATTTAGACTGTTTATATGACAGATTTACAAAGAAACACGAGAACGCTAGTTATTTGTTTTGTGGTTGGGCTTTTTAGCCTTCTACCCTTGAGGTTTTATGAAGAAGGGCAGCTGGTGGAGGAGTATAACCGCCAAATTTTGGGAGCGTATAGCTTGAGTGAAGAGGTTAATCTGGAGACCGTTGAACAAGAGCCAATAATCGAGGCCGAACTTGAGGCTCCGTATGCGGAAATGGAAGCCCGGGGAGAGCAGACAATTGAAACGGGAGAATATTTGGGAGCAGCGAGCTGTATCAGTTTTGAGGAGGCGATGATGGTCAATGCCCAGACAGTCGCTTTGCTGGACAGTGGTGCGATTGACGATGAGCAGAGAGCAGAGCTAAACAGATCGTTTAACAACGTGATGGAACAAGTCTGCAGAGATTAGGTTAGCGAATAGAGATCGAATAGAGATTTTCCGGAGAACCTGAATAGGCAGAGGTGAGGGTGATGATTTTGGCGCCGTCGGACCAGGGGATGACGACTTGGGAATTAAAGCTGCCGGCATAGATAGTTTGAGTGTTGGTGGAATCGTAGTCGACGGCTTTGATGGTGTTGCTTTCGACGTAAGCCAGATTGTTGGAATCGGGAAGCCAGAAAGGAGAGGAAACGCTTTGGCTGCTGCCGATAAGATAGTTGGTGTCTTCCTTGAGGTGGTAGACGTAATAGTGGCCTTTTTTGAGGGTGCGAACCTGGGGCTGGTCACTTTGGGAGAGGGGAGGGGTGGTAATGATTTTGTCTATTTTTCCATTATCGTTGGCTAAATAAAGGACCTTGGTTTCGTCGGGGGAAAAGTTGATGAGGGAGGCGGAGCCGGTGGCGATCAGGGGCTTGAGGGTTTCGGGGAGGCGCTGCAGTCGGGAGGCGACAAGCTGGTTTTCCTGGTTTTGCCATTCGGTTTCAATCAGGCCAAGCTGGGAGGTGGCGTCGAAGAGATGCTTAGTGGTAACCGGCGAATCAAGGGGGAGAAGATAGTTGATTTGGGATAGGGAGTTGGTGGCAATAATTTGCCTTGAGTTTGGTGATATTTTGAAGACGAATTTGGACCAGTCGATTTGGGGGGTGTTGGGGTAGAGTTGACGGATAGGGTTTCGGTTGAGGGAAAGCGGGTTTTCGGTGGAGTCGAGAAGGTAGAGGCCGTTGTCTTTGGAGTCGGAAGCATCGGCGACGGCGTAGACGATTTTGGTTTTGTCGGGACTAACCGCTGGATTGATGGCGCCGCTTAGGGTGATGGGTTTGAGTTCGGGTACCGAGCGGAAGAGGTTAGCCTCGGTAAGGTAGACGACTTCGCGCTTGATGGTGACGGTTTTTTGCCAGGGGAGATAGCCGTCTTTGACAATCTTGACCGAATAGGTGCCTGGCGGCAGGTTGATGGTGTCGTCGGTGGCGGTAACCAGCTGGCCGTCGATATAGACCGGGGCGGATTTGGGGCGGGAGGTAGCGGAGAGCAGGCCAGTGGCCTTGAGGACCGGGCCATGCTTGAAGCTGATCTGATAGCCGTTTGCGAAAAAGGCGATAACCAGGGTGGCAAAGACGACAAAGGTAAAAACGGACAAAACAGTCAGAAGGCTTTTTTTATCGGAATTGTTGGGCATGAAGATATTATACCGGCAAGTCGGCCGGCTGGGTAGTCTGCTAGAATTAGATAGCCTGAAGACAGAAGATACTTGGGCAAAAAAAAAGATAAAGATGATGAAATTATTCAGAAAACTAGCAATCGACCTGGGAACGGCAAATAGCATTGTATGGGAGGTGGGAGAGGGGATAGTGCTAAATGAACCGACAGTGGTGGCAGTGGGACTGGAGGATAGGAAGGTGTTGGCAGTGGGTAATGAAGCAAAAAAAATGTTGGGGAAAACTCCGGAATATATTGAGGTGATCCGGCCGATGGAGGACGGGGTGATTGCCGATTATGAGGTGACAGAGGCGATGTTGAGATTTTTTTTGAAAGAGGTGATGGGGGCGGCGTGGTTTTTTAGACCGGAAGTAATGTTGTGCGTGCCGGCGGGAGTGACCCAGGTGGAACAGAGGGCGGTTTTGGATGCGGCACTGTCGGCTGGGGCAAAGAAGGCGTATTTGATCGATAAGCCGTTGGCGGCGGCGATCGGGGCGAAAATACCGGTGTCAGAGGCGGCAGGAAACATGATTTTTGATATCGGGGGTGGAGCGGCGGAGGCGGCGGTAATTGCTTTGGGCGGGGTGGTGACACACAAAAGTATTAGGGTGGGGGGCAACAGACTGGATAAGGTGATTGCGGCTTATGTCAGGAAGAAGCACAACCTGGTGATCGGCGAACAGACGGCGGAAGCAGTCAAAATCGGATTGGGAAGCGCGATCAAGCTAAAAAGACCGGAGACTATGGAAATAAGTGGTAGGGATTCGGTGTTTGGTTTGCCGAAAAATATGACAATAGATTCCGATGAGGTTTACGAGGCAATAAAGCCGGTTTTGGACCAGATCGTGTCGGTGGTGAAAGACACGCTGGAAATAACCCCGCCGGAGTTGGTGGCCGACATTATCGACCGGGGAATGGTGCTGTCGGGAGGGGGATCGCAGTTGAGAAATTTTAATGTGCTGGTGACGAGGGAAATCGGAGTTTCGGCCCATGTGGCGATTGAGCCACAGTATTGCGTGATAAAAGGGACGGGAATAGCTTTGGAAAATTTAGAGGTTTATAGACGAGCAATAAGGTAGTATTATGAAAGATTTTTGTCGGTGTTTTTTGTGCCATATAAGATACAAGTCCATTTTTCTATCATATTTTAGTGATATTTATAGTTTCTGCCTTACTTAGCTTAAAATATTTGGATAACTTTTTTGTTCAAAATGGCAATAACTAGGGATAACAATAATAAGCATTTTATATCTTTTGGAAACTTAATATAGGATTTTTGATATATTAATGTTATTCTTACTATAAGATTATAAAAATAATGTGGAAAAATAAGGAACAGGAGGGCAAAAAAGACGGGAGGATGATAGGGGGAGACGAGGGATGTTTTTTGGGCAGGATTAGCTTGGAGAAGCAAGGCATTATAAGATGGAAATACGATTATTAGGGGATAAAAGATGGCCAAAAGGCAAAGGCAAAAAACTGAACAAGCCCGCAAAGATTGGTCAATAATGGGGGTAAAGTTGTTTGGCAGAGGCATGGAAGAAGTGCTAAGGTGGGTGGAAGAGGGATTAAGGCAGGAAAACAAGGGCAATTTATGGATAGCGACGGTTAATCCGGAGTTTTTGATGACGGCGGGAAAGGATAAGACTTTTTCTCGGATAATTAGGCAAAAAACTGATTTAAACGTGCCGGACGGGGTGGGGTTGGCCTGGGCCGGTGAGGTGGGGAAAGAAGGGGGAGAAAATTGGCAAAGAAGGTTGGTGGTCGGGCTGGGAGCGGGGATAAAGGTGCTTAGGGGAGAGTTGAGAGAGAGGGTGGTGCCGGGGTGTGAGCTGATGGAAAGGATGATCGGAGTGGCGGCAAAAAATGGGTGGAGAGTTTTTTTGTTGGGAGGATGGGGAAATCGGGCTGAAAAGGCGGCGAGGAATTTTCAGTTTTCAATCCCCAATTTTCAGAAAAAAGGATGGATACAAAGTTGCCCTGGGGAGCCGGAGGTGAGCAATAAAGAAGTGGTGGAAAGGATAAAAAAGTTTAAGCCCAAGATGTTATTTGTGGCCTACGGGATGGGTAAACAGGAAAAGTGGATATCGGCGAATCTGGATAGATTTGAAGGGTTGGTGGCGATGGGGGTGGGAAGGAGTTTTGACTATTTTTCGGGAGAACTGGCGAGGGCACCGGAGGGATGGCGGCGGTTGGGGCTGGAATGGTTGTATTCGCTAATTAAAGAACCAAAAAGATGGCGGCGGCAGTTGAGCCTGCCAAGGTTTGTCTGGAGGGTAATAAAAAATCAGGTTTAGGCCGTAGCTAAAGACCGAATTGTTTTGGGGATAGGAAAGAGAGGGAGAATCAACTTGTCGGACTAATCAAAACGGCCGATCAGTTTGATTTCGAACTCGAGTTTTATACCGCGTTTTTGAAAAACGTCGGTCTGGACGGCCCTGGCGAGGTCAAGGTAGTTTTGGGCGGTGGCACCGCCTAAATTGACGATGAAATTGGCGTGGGTCGGGCTAACCTGGGCTTGGCCGACGGTTTTACCCTTCCAGCCGAGCTGGTCGATAATTTGGCCGGCGGAAAGATTGGGGGGGTTTTTGAAAACACAGCCGGCGGAGTTCGGTGGCTGGACGGCGGATTTTTGGGAAATGATGGTTTGACAGGTTTTTTGGGCGGTGGTGGAATCTTGGGATTTGAGATTAAAAATGGCGGAGAGGATGATCAGATTTGGATTTGTCTGGAAGGGGGAGAGGTCGTAGCCCCAGCGGTATCGGGAAGGGAGAATGGTTGTCCGGCGGCCGGAATTAAGGTCAAAAACATCAATTGAATCGAGAAAGTCAGAGAATTGGGTCTGGCTGACCCCGTGGATATGGCTATAGATGGCACCGCCAACAGTAGCGGGAATATAGGCAAAATTTTCGAGCCCGGTTAGCTGGTGGTCGAGAGTGGCGGTAATTAGTTTTGACAGAGGGGTGCCGGAGGAAGCCCGGACCTGGCTGTTGGGCAAAAAGTCGATTTCGGAAGCGGAGTTTTGAACGACCAGGCCGGGGAAGCCGTAATCGGAGATAAGCAGGTTGGAGCCGTGACCAAGGATAAGAAACTGATCAGAGGAGAGAAGTTTTTGGTCGATCAGTTGATGCACAAGTTTAACTATTGATATAAATTGATCGATGTTTTGGGCTGGGACAAAAATATCAGCCGGACCGCCGATTTTGAGGGTGGTGTAGGGGAACAGGGGGTGGTGGCGTTTGGGGTCAAGGGTGGGGAGAAGAGATTTTAGGGAGGAGAACAAGTTATCCATACCATTGTTAATTTTTAATTTTAAATTTTCGATTTCTAATTCCTCTAATATTATATCGGAACAGGGAATGAGGTGATCGGTTGATTGGTCGGGATGTTTTGACCGATTGGTTGAGTTTTTGTGTTAATTTTATTTATTTTATCTTATATATATAGTATAGGGGACTTTTGTGTGGATAAGTGGAATAATTTTTGTTTATCTTATAATGTGAAGAAGGGGTGGAAATGGTAGACTTAAAAATGACGATGAGGTCAAAAGGCTGGAAAATTATGGTGGGGTTGGCGCTGGTGGCGATATTGCTGGTAGCTACCAGAAGCTGGGGGGTAAGAAATGGGGCGGAGAGAGACAGAGGAGCAGAAAAAATCACTAATTTGCCGGCTAAAGAGTATAGATGGGGAGTAATGGCCGATATACATCTGGATTGGGAAAATTTGGAGAGGGCGCTGGAGCTGGCGAAAAAGCGGGGGCAGGAGATGGTGATTGTGGCTGGCGATTTGACCAGCGTGGGAACGGAGGAGGAACTTGGCCAGGCAAAAGCGGTATTGGACCGGTTGGGGATTAAGTATTTGGTGGTGCCGGGAAATCATGATCTGTGGGCGGGGGAGAGGGCAAAAGTGGATATTTTTGGCAAGGTGTTTGGAGAGAAATACGGAGCAGTCAAAATGGGGGAGATAAAACTAATTTTGGTTAATAACGGCAGCAGCCGGGGATTGGGGGAAGAGCAGAAGGCTTGGCTTTGGCAGGAGCTTGGGGAGTGCCAAAAAATCAGGTGCGTGGTCGTGATGCATATGCCGATAAAGCATAGCTTTTCGGAGCATGTGATGGGCGAAGACAGCCAGCAGGTGACAGGCGAGGCGCAGGAGTTGTGGGCTAAATTAAAATCGAGCGGGGTAAAAGAAATAATCACCGGACATTTGCACTATGCGTCGTCTTACGAGATTGAGGGGATAAGAACATATGTGGTGGGGGCGGTGACATCGGAAAGAAACAACCAGACGCCGAGATTTATCGAATTTGTCAGTGACGGGGAGAAGATGAGAGGAGAAATACTGGTTTTGGAGGAGCAATGAAGGTATTGGGAATTGATCCGGGATTGGAAAATACCGGATGGGCGGTGGTAGAGAAAAAGGGAGAGGCATTTAAACTGGTGGAGTGGGGGGTGGTGAAGGTGGCAAAAGGGCAAAGGGGGGGAGAGAGGCTTTTGGAGATTGGGGAAGCGATAGGAGAGGTAATAGAAAGACACCGGATTGAAAAGGTGGGATTGGAAAGCTTGTTTTTTGCCAGAAATGCCAGAAGTGCGATGGGGGTGGCGGAGGCGGTGGGAGTAATTAAACTGGTGGCGGCCAAGGCGGGGGTGAAGGTGGTGGAAATAACACCGTTGCAGATAAAGATGGCGCTGACCGGTTATGGCCGGGCGGAGAAGGGTCAGGTGGAGGAAATGGCCAGAGGGTTATTGGGACTGGAGGAAATGATCAGTCCAAGTCATGCGGCTGACGCGGCGGCGGCGGGATTGACGGTTTGTTTTTGCCAGGAATGGTAGGCGCATTTGAGCGGGTAACGGGGGTAATCATGATGGATCTGGACGGGACTTTGTTTTGGGGTCCCTGGCCGGCCAAAACCGGAGGGGAACTATTAAGGGGGAGATTGACATTGCCGGAGGTTGACGAAGATTTGGGGGAATATAAAGCCGGTGGGGTGGGGGCGAGAACGCGGGTGTGGTGCCATGAAATAAGAGGAGTAAAAAGAGGCGGTTGGCGGGCGCTTGGGGAAGTTTTGGCCGGTGACGATAAGCTGGCGGCGGTGGTAGTGAGCGGCCGGGAGAAAGACAAACACGAGATGACGTTAAGAAGGGTGAGAGAGGAGGGAGGCGACAAATTGTTTGAGGGTTATTATTTGAATCCGGGCGAGAGAGCGACAAAGTGGAAAGGTTTGGCGGTGAGGAGGGTGAGAGAGGATTTTGGGATTAGGGAGATATATTTGGTTGACGACGATTTGAGGGCGGGTGTGGTGGCGGCACGGGAAATCGGCAGGGAGGGGGAGGTGTATGTGCTAAAAATGCCTTTGTATTATCCGCCGGTTTTGAGAAGGGCGGGGGTGGAATTACCGACAAATTTGAAGCTGGTGGCGGATGTGGAAGAGGCGATGGGGATGATAAAGAGAAGGCGGAGGGGTTAAAATAGAGAGATGATTTCCAGCCTAGAGGGGACGATAAATAAAATCTGGGGAAATAATATGGAGATAGGGGTCGGTGGGGTGGGGTACTGGGTGAAGGCTGGTAATAGGTTGATAAGAAGTCGGAAAGAAGGGGAAGAAATTAGGATACAGACCTACATGACGGTGTCGGAAAACGATGTAAGCCTGTTTGGGTTTGAGAGCTGGGAAGAGGTGGAATTGTTTAGATTGTTGATAACGGTATCGGGGGTGGGACCAAAGACGGCGGCGGGGATTTTGGGGGAGGTGGCGGCGGGCGAGGTGATCAGGGCGATTGGGGATGCGGACGTGGGTTTTTTTGGAAAGATCAAGGGGGTGGGAAAAAAGACCGCCCAGAAAATAATTATTGAGCTGAAATCAAAGGTTGGCGGATTGGGAGAATTAAACTTAGGCCAGGACTTGCCACTGATAGAAGACGATTTATTTATGAGCCTGAAGCAGTTGGGCTTTGGCAGAGGAGAAATCGAGAGGGTGATCAAAAGGTTGCCAAAAGAAATGGACAGGTTGGAGGAAAGATTGGGATGGTGTTTGAGGGAGCTGGGATAGGGGATTTCAGGGAGCTGATTTTTCCGGTGTGGCCCTTTGGCTTGAGGCAATGGTTGAGGCGGCGATTACGCACAGGGCGTTGTAGACTTCTTGTCCGGATTGCTGGCCAGCTTTGCCTGTTCTGGTAATATCGGCGATGCGGGCGGATGCCTGGTTGATGAGATCGGTGATTCTGGCGTCGGTGGTTTCGGGGGATAGTTTCACTGACGTGCCGTCGGTGAGGCTGTCGATTAGTTCTTGTCTGCCGGCGCTGGCGACACAGATTGTGGCCAAGGCATGATAGGCATCGTAAACCGTTTGCCCTGCCGACTGGCCGGATCTTTGGTCTTTGGCAACAATGGCGATTCGGGTAATGGCGTCTTTGGCCATACCAGCAAGGTTGCCAACTGGTGTTTCGGCGGTCGGGTTGAGACCGACTCCTCTGCCTAATCGGGAGACAATTTCCGGACGTCCGGCACCGGCGACAACTACTCCGGAAAAGACATGGAGGGCGTCATATACCATCTGGCCGCCCTGTTGGCCAGCTTGACGATTGGCGGCAGCGTTGGCCAGACGAGTGATGGCTTCTCTGGAATAAGTTAGTAGTTTGTCGGTAGTTGTTTCGGGAGTCAGGCTCAACCGAGCGACTTCTCCTAGACGGGCGGGAACACTGGCGCGGATGTTTAAAGCCCTGGCGTTTTCGGCAGTTGGCGGTTGGGGTAGGGATGGTTTGGAGTCTATGGTCATATATTGTTTATAACACAGAGAATTGGTCTGGAGGCGCGGCCGTTTTGGTTTTTATTTGGGTTTGACGATGTAGTAAGATTAGTCATCTATGAAAGACGAGAAAAGTTTGGATCCGAAAGCGAAAAAAGACGAAAAAATAATTGAAAAAAGTTTACGGCCACAGAAGTTGGCAGAATTTATTGGTCAGGAGAGATTGAAGGAACAATTGGGAATATTTCTGGAGGCGGCCAGACAGAGGAGGGAGAGCTTGGATCATATTTTGTTTTACGGGCCGCCGGGGTTGGGGAAAACGACTTTGGCAAATTTGTTGGCCAAAGAAATGAACAGTAACATCAGAATTACTTCCGGTCCGGCACTGACCAGGGCAGGGGATTTGGCGGCAATATTGTCGGGGCTCAAAAAGGGCGATTTGCTGTTCATTGACGAGATACACAGGCTGGCCAAACCGGTGGAAGAAACGCTTTACAGCGTGATGGAAGATTTTGCCTTGGATATCATCTTGGGCAAAGGGCAGTTGGCAAGGACAGTGCGATTGAACCTGCAGAAGTTTACGGTGGTGGGGGCGACAACCAGAATCGGGTTGCTCTCCGGGCCGTTGAGGGACAGGTTTGGTTATGTTCAGCAGATTGATTTTTATGAGGAGGAGAGTTTGGTGGAGATTGTTGGGCGGACGGCGGAACTGTTGAAAGTAAGGGTGGAGGCGGGTGCGGCCGAAGAGATTGCCAAAAGGTCAAGGGGGACGCCAAGAATTGCCAACAGACTATTGAGGCGGGTGAGGGATTTTGCCCAGGTAAATAACGACGGGGTGGTGACGGTGAAGGAAGCAAGAGAAGCACTGGCGATGATGGGAGTGGACGAGTTGGGCTTGTCTGATGCAGATAGGAAGTATTTGGAAGTAGTCAAAAAGCAGTATGGTGGTGGGCCGGTGGGGGTGGAGAATATTGCGGCGGCGTTAACAGAAGATGTGGGAACGATCACCGAGGTGTATGAACCGTATTTGATGAAGAGGGGGCTAGTGAAGAGGACGCCAAGGGGAAGGGTGACGGTTGGTTGACGGCTTATCGTTTATCTTAGCTTTCGGCTGACCTTGGGATGGCGGAGTTTGCGTAGGGCTTTGGCTTCGATTTGTCTGGCCGTGTTTCGGTTGCGGTTGATGATCTGTCCCACCTGCTCAAGAGTTTTTTCTTCACCATCAACAAGCCCATATCTTAATTTGGTGACAAGTCCCTCCCTTTTGGTTATTTCGGAATCCTGGGGATGATCAAGCAAGTGATGAAGCAGCTGGTCTTGGGTTTTTTGGATAAAATCCTTTTCGAGATCGGCAGGATCGGCTTGGTGGGCTATCTGGTCTTGGGCAGTCGGAAAGTAGCTCTCGAGAATAAGATCAAAGACGTCTTCTTTTTTGTGGCGTAAAGGGATGGGGGTTTGGTTGGTGGCTTGTTCTTGTTGGACAATCTCGTTAAAAATAGTTTTTAGCTCGGCGACATCGGAGGGGGTGGGAGGGGAGTCCATTTCCTGATGAAACTGGCTTACGGCCTGATAAAAGCAAGTGACGGCGGGGAAGGTGACGGCAGGGAGTTGAAAACGGTCGCAGATGTGGGCTTTGAAGTGTTGTTCCAGGGTGGTGGCGACGTGTCTTCTTAGGTTGGTTTGAGGGACATCGGGTTTTGGGTCCCATGCCTCCAAGTCCTGATGATAGAAGTCGAGTGCCAGGTTGACGATTTCGGGTTCGGAAAAATCGTAAGGCTGGAATCTGGCGCAGGCACGGTAGATTTGAGGGAGACAATGCCAGAGCATTTTGGCCTGGGTGTTTTGCCGGGTTAGGGGATTTAGAAATTGTTGTTTCAGTTGGGCAGAATTTCCTTCCGGCCACAGGTCGGGAGCCAGTGAGGCAACTTCTTTTAGGGATTGAAGCGGGTGCGGGGAAGATAAAATTCGATCCAGGTCGGCTTGGTAACGGTTGGTGTTTAGGTTTTCAGATATTGCTTCGGCCATGGCGGACTGAAAGGTAGATAAATTATAGCAGGATGGCGGGGATCCAAAAAAGGTGTCTAGGGTTACCAGACACCTTTTAGGTAAATTAGTTTGGGCAGAATGTCTTTTAGTCTGATTGAATGCCGAGCACCCAAAGAACGGCTTCCTTGCGGTAGCGGCGGTCGCCGCGGGCGTTGATGCGGATGGCAGGGAGCTTGCCGCGTTTGCCCCAGCGTTTGATGGTGAGTTTGGAGACGCGAAGCAAATCGGCAACTTCACCAACGGTGAGCAAATCGGGGAGATTGTCGATGGAGACACCATTAACTTTTTTGGGGGGCAGGGATTTTTGTTTCACAAGTTTATCTTGTGTGATATTTTGATCATTCATGGGGTGATACCTCTGATATCAAAGTAATGTTTAATCATCATCAGTAAATCATAAAGGTTATTTGTGTGTCAATGGATCAAAAAATTCAATAAAAGATAAGTGGGGGAGATTGGGGAAAAAGGAGATCGAGGCTTTGCTATCCGTTTTTTATTTAAGTAGAATGAAAAATAGAAATGAACGAGACAGGAGTGGATTTGTTAGAGAAACAGGGGGTGGTCGTTAAGGATATAAAAGATCCAGATACTGCTGGGCAATATGATAGAGTGGAAGACAAAGTCCACTTGAATCCTGAACTAGCAACGACAAGGACGGCGGCCGAAGAGTTTTACCACCGACGGCAGGAGATGATCTTAAGGCAGAGAGGAATAAGTGAAGAAGAGAGAGATTCACAGTTATACATAACAGCCGGAGAAGTAGGGATAATACCGCAAGTAAGGTCGATAGGGCTAAAAAAGGGTGAAGAGGACGCCAATTATGAGTTTTTCAGATATATGACCGAGGCGTATAAATTTGCCTCAAATTTTATTAAGGCGAGCGAAGAACAGCGGGCGAGGTTTCTTGAAGCAGTGGCCGGGGAGAGGATGTATTCCGGATTAGCGTGGGTTTTTAAGAAGATGGGCGAGGCGGAATACAAAGAGGGGGATTGGATGGAGATGGCTTTGGCAGATCCAACCGGTGATAGACATTGGGAGGAGGTTAATGAGGAAGCGTTGGGGTGGATTGGTGTAAAATGAATTGGCTATGAAAGACTATAAAATTGCATTTTTTGGGGTTAAGAGTTGGGAGAGAGAAGTAATCGAAAGAGAGATAATTAGACTGGACAGTTTTGGGGTGGGGATATTTGAAAGCGAGGTGCAGGACAATCTGGAGCTGGCGGCAAAATATGACATAATTTCGCCGTTTATTTATTCCAAGATAGACAAACCGGTGCTTGAGCGGTTGCCTAATTTGAAGATGGTGGCCACCAGATCAACCGGGGTCGATCATATTGACGCGGCGGAGTGCAAGAAGAGAGGGATAGCGGTGGCCAATGTGGCGGAATACGGCTCGTCGACAGTGGCGGAATACGCCTTTGCCTTGCTTTTGGCGGCAACCAAAAAGGTGGTGGTGGCGCATCAGTCGGTGGAGGAGGGGGAGTTTAGTCCGGAGGGGTTGACGGGAATAGACTTAAAGGGAAAGACAATGGGCGTGATTGGGGTGGGTAAGATCGGCCAAAACGTTATCCGGATCGCCAAAGGTTTTGGGATGAAGGTTTTGGGGGTGGAGAAGAATGCGGACGAGGGGTTGGCAAAGAAATTAGGATTTAAGCAGGTTGATTTGGAGACATGTCTAAAAGAGTCAGATGTGGTGAGTTTGCATGTGCCGTTTGCGCCGGAGACTTTTCATTTAATCAACAAAAACAACATTAAGCTGATGAAACCGGGAAGTTTTTTGGTAAACACTTCAAGGGGGCCGGTGGTGGAGGTGGAAGCGTTGGTTTGGGCCCTAAACCATAAAATTCTGGCGGGGGTCGGTTTGGACGTGACCGAAGAGGAGGGAAGAGTGGAGAGCGTGTCGACAGTGATGACGGACAAGACGACCAAAGACGACCTTAAAGAGTTGTTGAGTTTTCATTTGCTTAGGGACCGGGACGACGTAGTGTTTACCCCGCACAATGCCTTCAATACCAAGGAAGCAATTGAAAAAATAGTAAAGACGACAGTGGAAAATATTAGAGCCTTTGTGAAGAAGGCTGGGTGAGTGTAGTAAAATAATTTATTTACGAGTTTGTGTAGGAGGTACATATGAAACCAGTAATAATATGCGGCGGGGTGGGGACGAAGATGTGGCCGGAATCAAGACAAAAGAGCCCGAAACACTTTTTGCCATTAATTGATGGAAAGTCGTTGTTTCAGCTTAATTGGGAGATATTGAGAAAAAGATATGGGTGTGAGGAAATATATTTACAGACAAACAGAGAACAGGCGGAGATTGCCAAAAGGCAAGTGCCGGAAATTATTGAGGAGAATATCTTTATTGAACCGGAAATGAGAAACCAGGGTCCGGCAACCGGTTTTGCGGCGGCGAGTCTGTATAAAAAATTTCCCGATGAGCCGTTTATGCTGGTGCAGGCTGACGTTTTGAGAGAGCCGGGAGAGAAATTTTTGGAGATGATTGAGCAGTTTGATGGGCTGATCAGGGAAAAGGGAAAGGTGGTGACGGCGGGAATGAAGCCGGCGTTTGCGGTGATGGGGGTGGATTATTTGGTGGTCGATCCAAATA